>DCGR01000030.1:21509-24309 GCA_002315285.1 Bacteroides sp. UBA1773
GTTCGAATCCCCCTCTCTCCGCAAAAACAGGTCGGAGAACGTTGACGCACCCTACCTTTGTGGAGGGTTATGGTGCGGGAAGAACAGGACTGAACGCAGAGAAATGATGGATATGAACCATGACAAATAGAGAGAAAACAAAGTAAATAACTAATTAATTAATCTTTTTAAAACTTAAACAAACAATGAAAAAGTTAATTGCAATTGTTGCATTGATGGGATTCCTCACCGTAGGATCAGTTCAGCCTATTATGGCACAGGAGGCTCCGGCTACTGAACAGACAGTAGTTGAAGAAGGCGGTATTCACAAGGCTTTGAAGACCAAGTTTATCGAAGGTTCCGCTGACTTCATGTCATTGGTAGCTATCGCATTGGTTATCGGTTTGGCATTCTGTATCGAGCGTATCATCTATCTGAGCCTTGCTGAAGTGAACACAAAGAAGCTCATGGCCGATGTTGAGGCAGCTCTCGAGAAGGGTGATGTAGAAGGTGCAAAGACAATCTGCCGCGACACCCGTGGTCCTGTGGCATCCATCTGCTACCAGGGTCTGATGCGTATCGACGAAGGTCTCGACGTAGTTGAGCGTTCAGTTGTATCCTATGGTGGTCTGCAGGCTGGTGCTCTTGAGAAGGGTTGCTCTTGGATTACATTGTTCATCGCAATGGCTCCGTCACTCGGATTCTTGGGAACAGTCGTTGGTATGGTCATGGCGTTCGATAAGATTCAGCAGGCAGGTGATATCAGTCCGACAGTCGTTGCAGGTGGTATGAAGGTGGCCTTGATTACAACAATCTTCGGTTTGGTCGTTGCGTTGATCCTTCAGGTATTCTACAACTATATTCTTTCTAAGATTGAAGCTTTGACAAGCGCAATGGAAGATTCTTCCATCACATTGCTTGACACCATCACAAAGTACAATCTGAAATTCAAGAAGTAATTGTATAATCCACTTTTACACTTAACAAAATGAAAATTGAGAAATTCTCATCCTATGTAATGTATGCATGCTTCATCGTCATCTTGGTGGTGTTGGCCATGTTCTACTTCGTGGGATATACGAACCCTATTGCAGGCGACTTGAATGCGCCTGAACATACTGATACGTTAATATTCTTAATGTATGGATTGCTTGTCCTCACCATATTGCTTACCCTTATTGCAGCAGTCATGCAGTTTGGAGCAGCTTTCAAGGACAGCCCTATGGGAGCAATCAAGTCTCTGATGGGACTGTTGTTCCTTGTCGTGGTGATTGTCGTTTCCTACGCCTTGGGTTCTGGCGAACCAGTAATGGCCAACAACGAACTCTACACCGATGCTCTTTGGCTGAAGCTTACTGATATGTTCTTGAATGCAATGTATATCCTTTTGGGTATCACTGCTCTCTTGACAATTGTCAACATGACAGGCATCGTAAAAAAAATCAAGTTTTAATATTATCATTGTAATTTAAAGGAGAAAGTAAAATGGCTCGAAAGAAAAGAAAAGTGCCTGGAATCAATTCAAGTTCTACGGCCGACATCGCTTTCATTCTGCTCATCTTCTTCCTTATTACCACTTCTATGGATACTGACCGTGGTTTGGCGCGTCGTTTACCGCCACCACCTGATCCAGCAGCAAAGCAAGATGATAATATTAAGGTGAAGGAACGTAATGTGCTTCAGGTGCGCTTGAACGCCAACAACGAACTCATGTGTGGCTCTGAGTACATTAGCATTAAACAATTGAAAGCAAAAGCGAAAGAATTTGTTGCAAATCCTAATGATGACCCCAATCTGCCCGAAAAGCATGTGGAAAACATTCCTTTGCTGGGTGGTGATGTCATGATTACGAAGATGCATGTAATCTCTGTGCAGAACGACGTTGGTACAAGCTACCAGGCTTACATCGACGTGCAGAACGAACTTATTGCTGCTTACAACGAACTTCGTAACGAGTTGGGCAAGGCCAGGTTTGGCAAGGAATATGCCGAATGCGACGAGGATCAGCAGAAAGCGATTCGTACGTACTTCCCACAGAAAATTTCAGAAGCAGAACCTAAAAAGTATGGAGGTAAGTAATTATGGGAAAATTTAATAAGTCTGGGCAGCGCGAAATGCCCGAATTGAACACCTCATCCTTGCCTGACCTTATCTTCACATTGTTGTTCTTCTTTATGATTGTAACATCAATGCGTGAGGTTACTTTGAAGGTGCAGTTCAAGGCTCCATCGGCTACTGAGCTCGAAAAGTTGGAGAAGAAGTCGCTGGTAACATTCATCTACATGGGTAAGCCGACTCCGGAATACCAGAAGAAGTTAGGTGGTGAAACTCGTATTCAGCTCAACGACAAGTTCTCTGAAGTATCTGAAGTTGGTGATTACATCTATCAGGAGCGTGAAAACATGAAGGAAGAGGATCAACCATTCATGACAGTGTCATTGAAGGTCGATAAGGAAACCAAGATGGGTATCGTCCAGGATGTAAAGCAGGCCTTGCGTCAGGCGTACGCCTTGAACATCAGCTACTCATCAGTGCTGAGAGAATAAGTCATAGGCATCATCATTTAGATGGGAGGAAAACTTTATGTTTCTCCTCCCATCTTGCTTTTTAGTGATGGTTAAGTGATAAGTTGGTACGATTTTGCCTTAGGATGTTGAGATATTTTGGAGTTGAGTTGAAAGAGCATAGCAAGCTATGTGACTGATGTACAACTCTAAAATAGCCAACAAGATAAGGAAAAGGTGTGCCAGGTTATCAAACATTTATAGCAAGTTATTTTTCTCAATATAAAATTAACAGTAACTATTCAGGCCGTGTAAGG
>DCGR01000011.1:0-3697 GCA_002315285.1 Bacteroides sp. UBA1773
GAGAGCAAAGGAATGGCTTGCGACCTTTTAAACTGAAAAACAATCAGAATTTAAGGGAAAAGTAAGCTACAGCGAGGTGCTGCGGACTAACCCCAAGTCGCCTACGAGTGGCTACAAGTATTACGCCCAGCACAACGGCGAAGTGACCACCCGCAAACTCGGCGATCGCGTCCAGCGTAGCTGTTCCGAGACCTACTCGGATGTGCTGGCTGGACTGGAGGTGGAGATAACCGATGCATTGAAGCGTGGAGAGATAGTTCGACTGTACGACATCGGAAGTTCCCAGATAAGCGTCAGCACCAAGAACGGTGGTGCCTTGTGGGGCGCAAAGTGATTTTCGTGATTATGGAACCGATGAAAGAAATTTGTGCATGGTCAAAGAATGTGCTATCTTTGCCGTTGGTATGCCAAGCACAATGAGATGACGCACTGTGAGGTGGACAGATGCCAATAGGAACAGGACATAATGAATCGGAAAAGATATGAAAACAAAACACTTGCTATTGCTGCTCGCTTTTGCGGGTATGATGGCCACTGGCATGGCTCATAATGGCCATGAATCGGGATCGACACCCGACTCCCTCCCTACCCGAGGGCTGCCAAAGGCCATAGCCAACAACAATCCCAAACGTTTCATCAGAACGCCAGAACAGGCAAGGACGCTCGAAAGCCTGCAACGCCTGGACGCGCGAGGCGAACTGTATGTGATGGACTACACGGCCGACTACTGTCTGGATGAGCTGCTGGCACAAGGGGTGAAATCGAACGACGAACTGATAGGCTTTGCATACGCCAAACTGCTCAATATGCCCATGCCCAAGGCGAAGATGGATGCCAGAACGGGCTGCTCGTCGTTCTTGGTGAAATCGAAAAACGGACATTACCTGTTCTGCCGTAACTTCGACTATAAGTTCTCATCGCCCGTGAACGTGGTGGTACGGACGGCAAACACCATAGGCACTTTCTGCATGAACATGATGGATGGTAAGGTGAAGTCGGGTAGTCCGGACGATGGCAACAGCGACAACTCGGCGTGTGTGGCTGCGCCATTGGGCATGGTGGATGGCATGAACACGCATGGGGTGGCCATCAGTGTGCTGACGGTGCCATCGTACGGGGCACAGCAGCATGTGGATGGCAAGGGGAATGTGACCACGACGGTTGTCGTGCGTGAGGTGCTGGACAAGGCCAGGAGCGTGGATGATGCCTTGCAGATCTTCGACTCGCACAACTTCTTTGCGCATGGAGGCGACTGGAAGTCGAACTATCACTTTTTCATTGCCGACGCTACGGGGCGTGCGGTGGTAGTGGAATATGTGAATGAGGCTGGCCGCGACGACAAGGACGTTGCAGAATACTCCCAACGAGTGACGGAAATAGACTACGTGACCAACAATTACATGTATCCGGCCTGGAGAGAACCACTCAGGGATACCTTACGCGAAAGCAAGATAGCACAAGCCATTGGCACGACGGACTCTCTGGCTGGTGCTTTCCGACTGCTGATGAGCGTACATCGCATGCACGACCCCCAACAACAGGACAAGACACTGCTATGGGGTGATGCTGTCGGGCCGGATGCCTTCCCAGGAACGTTGTGGTCGGTGGTGTATGACTTGACGGCCGGGAAAACCTATATTGCCACGGGGCGCGAACTGGAAGAGGGAAAGGATCCTTTCGAAATGACTTTCCGAGGAAACTGAGCTTGCAGGAGAGCAGCAAAGGTCGCCAGGCCTGATCATTGGATTTTCCTTGGTATTCCTCATCGAGTTGGGGCGATTTCATCGCGAGGGTGTCGAGTAGGGTGTTCGGTCAAGCATTTCTGACCATGTCGAGACACATCATATCACTTCACAATCCGTTGTCGCAATGTCTTTGGCATACGAATTGGTGTGTAGGAATATGTTCATGCCGCATTCCTCTTTGTTTTGTTCAAGCCACCACAGATTCTGACGTACTTTCTCACGGGGGATCCGATGATACGTGCAACGTCTGAAAGCGAACCTTTCGGGATACGAATATTCATTGCCAACCAATCGGTTGGGGCAGAGGGCCTCCACCTGACAATCCTCCACCAGCACATCGCTTACACGGGCATCAGCCTGAGGCATTTCCGCATCGAATCCCCTATGACATTCGGTTATGCAGCATCGGGCTATGCGAACGTCCTGAATATACACATTCTTTTTAGTCGCAATCCAAGCCGGCGTGAAATTGATGCCGATGGCCGACTCATGGAATCTGCAGTCCTCCACCACAACATGCTGTATCGTGCCCGATCCCACACCAAAGCGTATTCCCATGCAACACGACCAGACATCGCAGTTGCGGATGGTGATGTTTTCGCAAGGATTCTCGTCGGCATGTTTTTCGCAACTGGCTCGAATGGCAAATGAGTCATCGCCTGTAAAGATGGTGCAATCCTCCACCAGCACGTTGCGGGTACAGTCTATCGAGAATCCATCGGAATTGGCAATGGTCCTGTCCGCATCAATTGTAACCTTGCGTATGTCAAGGCCATCGCAACAGCGGAAATGGGCGGTCCAACATGGCGTGTCCTTCAGGGTTACGCCCTGTAGGCGTATGTCTTTCGACTCAAATATCGCTACCATGGGTCCCGGACGAAACCATTTGCGGTCGATGGGATTCAGTTTCAATCCATACTTGTACCATGGGAACCGACTGTCTTCACCACATTCGTCGAAAAAGGCAGAACCGCGCCCATCAATGATGCCACTTCCGGTAATGGCAATGTCCTCTACCTGATGGGCCATGATCAGATGACCTCCACTCCATTCCTCGGCATCCGACCAGAAATTCTCTGCAAAACAATCGTTGGGGTTATAATCGGCTTGCGAAAGAGACCCCCGGATTACGGCACCCGGACACAGATGAAGCTCCACATGGCTTTTCAGTTGCAAGGTGCCAGTGTTCCATATCCCCTCAGGCACGATTACCGTTCCTCCACCTTTCATCGAAGCCTCGTCGATGGCTTGCTGTATGGCTACTCGGTTGTCGGCTGCCTGGGCATCTGTGCTTGCCCCAAAATTCCGGATGTCAAATTCCTCACGACATGCTGTGAATGTGAGCGTGACAAGCGAAAACCAGACTAAAAAACATTTCTTCATGTATGTGATATTTTAATTTTTAACGTACTCATCGACTTCCAGGCTGCTGCAAGCAGACATCATGCATGGCATGCCTCCCCATATCGTATTTCCCTTTTGGGCTTTCCCGAGACCCTTTCGCGTGATGGCGTTGCGATGCTGTGCAGCCTGACACGGCAATCCGTTTCATTGGGATTCCAAGGGCAAAGATAGGTTTTTTTCGCCATTCATCCAAAGATTAGGCTGTTAAGTTGATGACTTGAAAAATAGTCAGGAAATCCTCTCTGTAGCTGACGCTACAGAAACAGGGGAACTCCCGTCCGTCGGGGCGTGCGGCTGTCGGTACAGCAAGCATCCATCCAGCTACCCAATGCATCGAGGGAGCAGATGGTGGCGGCGAGGGCGTTCAGGTTATGGAAACGGTCATAATCCGTATGACGCGGATACGCGTCGCAGGAGCTGACCCAAACCCTCAACACGCCCTTGGCATAGGAAAGGGGAAAAGAGGACGAACGAAAAAAGGATGCCGTCATGACATCCTTTTTCGACTGGTGGGCGTTGACGGATTCGAACCGCCGACCCTCTGCTTG
>DCGR01000011.1:3790-14700 GCA_002315285.1 Bacteroides sp. UBA1773
GACGGATTCGAACCGCCGACCCTCTGCTTGTAGGGCAGATGCTCTAAACCAGCTGAGCTAAACGCCCAATCGTCCTCGTTTCAAAAGCGATGCAAAGATATGGCTTTTTTTTGATTCACCAAAACTTTTTGCAAGTTTTTTTGAAAAAATTATTTCCTGGCAAAACGAGCTGATTGCTCTGCAATGAGTGCTTCGTCATCGAAATAATTGATTTTCATTGCCTTTCGTACATCGTCGAGTGTTTTTGAGGCAGTTTCGCGTGCCTTTTCGCAACCTTGCTTCAGGATGTCGTAGATGGCAGGAATGTCTTTTTCGAATTCCTTGCGGCGTGTGCGAATGGGTTCGAGTGTCTCCTGCATTACGGCGGCGAGAAGCCGTTTCACCTTCACGTCGCCCAAACCACCTCGGGTGTAGTGGTCCTTGAGCTCCTGCAGGTTGGCATAATCGGGAAGATAACGTTGGAAATGTTCGTCGCGGCAGAATGCGTCCAAATAGGTGAACACGGTGTTGCCTTCCAGTTTCCCCGGGTCGCTGACGCGCAGGTGAGTCGGGTCGGTGTACATGCTTCGGATTTTCTTCTCCACCTCATCGGCGGGGTCGGACAGGTAGATGCAGTTGCCAAGGCTCTTACTCATCTTGGCTTGACCGTCGGTGCCTGGCAGACGCAGGCAGGCAGCATTGTCGGGAAGGAGAATCTCGGGTTCGACAAGGGTGTCGCCGTAGATGAAATTGAATCGGCGGACGATTTCGCGTGTCTGCTCGATCATCGGTTCCTGGTCTTCGCCAACGGGAACGGTCGTGGCGCGGAACGCGGTGATGTCGGCAGCCTGACTGATGGGATAAGTGAAGAAGCCAACAGGGATGGATGTCTCGAAGTTGCGCATCTGGATTTCGGTCTTCACGGTCGGATTGCGTTGCAAACGCGACACGGTAACCAGATCCATGTAGTAGAACGAGAGTTCCGTGAGTTCGGGAATCTGCGACTGGATGAACATGGTGGTTTTGGAAGGGTCGAGGCCACATGCCAAATAGTCGAGTGCGACTTCGATGACATTCTGCCGTACTTTCTCAGGATTGTCCATGTTGTCGGTGAGGGCTTGTGCATCGGCTATGAAAACAAACACCTTATTATATATTCCAGAATTCTGTAATTCCACTCTTCGGCGTAGTGATCCCACGTAATGGCCAATGTGAAGACGTCCGGTGGGACGGTCGCCGGTAAGGATGATTTTCTCTTTCTTCATTTTCTGCATTATTATTGAAATTGGTTGCAAATATAAAGCAAAATATCGAAAAATTTGAAGAAAACGAGCACTTTGTTTTGTGGTCAGCAAAATATGTTGTTATTTTGCGCAAACTACAACATGGGTATGAAAAAGCAATTAACAAAAGTCCTGGTGTTGGGCTCTGGAGCCCTGAAAATAGGCCAGGCAGGTGAATTTGACTATTCAGGTTCACAAGCGCTCAAGGCATTGCGTGAAGAGGGAATCAGTTCCGTATTAATCAATCCAAATGTTGCGACAATCCAAACCACTGACGGCATAGCTGACAAGGTGTATTTCTTGCCAGTCACTCCTTTGTTTGTGGAAGAGGTCATAGATAAGGAACGACCTGACGGAATTTTGCTGGCCTTCGGTGGACAGACAGCCTTGA
The DNA here is from genome assembly GCA_002315285.1 of Bacteroides sp. UBA1773. Classification (GTDB taxonomy): domain Bacteria; phylum Bacteroidota; class Bacteroidia; order Bacteroidales; family Bacteroidaceae; genus DCGR01. The sequence goes on from DCGR01000011.1 coordinate 5,444, forward strand.
ACTGTGGCACGGAACTTTACAACAAAGGTGTGCTGAGGAAATATGGTGTGGAGGTGCTGGGCACTTCGGTTGAGGCCATCATGAACACCGAGGACCGTGAGCTGTTTGTGGAGCGGCTGAACGAGATACCGATGAAAACGCCACGCAGCCATGCCGTGGAGAGCATGGAGGCAGCGCGAGAAGCTGCGCACGAACTGGGTTTCCCTGTGATGGTGCGTTCGGCATACGCTTTGGGCGGCCAAGGCAGTGGCATTTGTGCCGATGAGGAATCGTTTGTGAAACTGGCCGAGAGCGCATTCACCTTTTCCGAGCAAATTCTGGTGGAGGAGTCGCTGAAAGGCTGGAAGGAAATAGAGTTTGAGGTGATACGCGATGCCAACGACCATTGCTTTACGGTGGCCAGCATGGAAAATGTGGATCCGCTTGGCATACACACGGGCGAGAGCATCGTAGTGGCTCCAACCTGTTCGCTCTCTGACGAGCAGGTGGAATTCCTGCAAGGACTTTCGGTGAAGTGTATCCGTCACTTGAACATCGTGGGCGAATGTAACATACAGTATGCCTTCAATGCGGTGACAAACGACTATCGTGTGATTGAGGTGAACGCTCGCCTGAGCCGTTCGTCGGCATTGGCATCAAAGGCCACGGGTTATCCGCTGGCATTCGTGGCTGCCAAGATAGCGCTTGGATATACCCTCGACCAGATAGGCGAGATGGGTACACCCAACTCTGCCTACGTGGCTCCGCAACTGGACTACCTGATATGCAAGATTCCACGTTGGGACCTGACGAAGTTTGCCGGAGTGAGCCGCGAGATTGGCTCAAGCATGAAATCGGTGGGCGAAATCATGTCGATAGGCCGTTCGTTCGAGGAAATCCTGCAGAAGGGTTTGCGTATGATAGGTCAGGGCATGCATGGCTTTGTGGGCAATGAGCATACTCATTTCGACAATCTGGACGAAGAGCTGGCAAACCCGACCGACTTGCGTATCTTTGGCATTGCGGCGGCTTTGGAGGCCGGCTACACGGTGGAACGCATTTCCGAACTGACGAAAATAGACCCATGGTTTGTTGTCCGCATGAAGAACATTGTGGATTTTACCAAGGTGCTTGCCCAATACAACAAGGTGGAGGAACTGCCTGCCGACGTGCTTCGGAAGGCCAAGGTGCTGGGATTCTCCGACTTCCAGATTGCACGCTACGTGCTGAAGCAGCATGGCAACATGGAAAAGCAGCTGTTGGAAGTGCGCAAATATCGCAAGCAACTCAACATACTCCCTGCCGTGAAACGTATCAACACGGTGGCTTCGGCACAGCCAGAGCTGACCAACTACTTGTATCTGACGTATGCCGCGGAGGGCTATGACGTGAACTACTATAAGAACGCCAAGTCGGTGGTGGTGCTGGGTTCGGGTGCTTACCGCATAGGATCGTCGGTGGAATTTGACTGGTGCTCGGTGAATGCGGTGACCACGGCACGCAAACTGGGCTACAAGTCGATCATGATCAATTATAACCCCGAAACGGTATCGACCGACTATGACATGTGCGACCGTCTGTACTTCGATGAACTCTCGTTCGAGCGTGTGCTCGACGTCATCGACCTGGAACAGCCAGGAGGTGTGATAGTGTCGGTAGGTGGACAGATTCCAAACAACCTGGCCATGAAGCTTTACCGGCAGTCGGTGCCCGTTCTCGGCACTTCGCCCTTGAGCATCGACAATGCAGAGGACCGCAACAAGTTCTCGGCCATGCTCGACCGGCTTGGCATTGACCAACCGGCTTGGAAGGAACTGACTAGCCTGGAGGACATGGAGGAGTTCGTGGACCGTGTGGGCTATCCGGTGCTTGTCCGCCCGTCGTACGTGCTGAGTGGCGCTGCCATGAATGTGTGCTACGACGAGGAGGAACTGAAGGAATACTTGCAGGCCGCCAAGGAGGTGTCGAAAGAATATCCTGTGGTGGTGTCGCAGTTCATGCAGGAAACAAAGGAAATAGAGTTTGATGCCGTGGCACAGGATGGAGAGGTGGTGGAATACGCCATATCCGAACACGTGGAATTTGCCGGCGTACATTCGGGCGATGCCACACTGGTGTTCCCGGCACAACGCATATACATTGAGACAGCGCGTCGCATCAAGCGCATAAGCCGTCAGATAGCCAAGGCACTGAACATATCAGGCCCGTTCAACATACAGTTCCTGGCCAAGGACAACGAGGTGAAGGTCATCGAGTGCAACTTGCGTGCTTCGCGTTCGTTCCCATTCGTGAGCAAGGTGCTGAAACGCAACTTCATTGAAACGGCTACTCGCATCATGCTTGGCGCACCCTATTCGAAACCTGACAAGAGCGCGTTCGACATAGACTGGATTGGCGTGAAGGCTTCGCAATTCTCGTTCAGCCGCCTGCATCGTGCCGACCCAGTGCTGGGTGTTGACATGTCATCGACAGGTGAAGTGGGTTGTATGGGTGATGATTTCAAAGAGGCATTGCTGAGTGCAATGATAGCCGTGGGCTATGACATCCCGAAAAAGGCGGTGATGTTTTCTACGGGAGCCACGAAGTCGAAGGTGGAACTGATAGAGAGCAGTGCCATGCTTACACGGATGGGTCATCAGATTTATGCCACAGCCGGAACGGCTTCGTTCCTGGAGCAGCATGGCATAGCTGTGACACCGGTGTCCTGGCCGGACGAGTGTGAGGATGCCAAGGAGAACGTGATGCAGATGATAGCGGAACACAAATTCGACTTGATTGTGAACATCCCGAAAAACCACACGAAACGTGAGCTGACAAATGGCTATCGTATTCGTCGTGCCGCCATCGACCATAACATTCCCTTGATCACAAACGCACGTTTGGCTAGTGTTTTCATACAGGCGTTCTGTACGTTGTCGGAACATGACATCCAGGTGAAGAGCTGGCAGGAATATTGATGGGAACTCCCGACGGGAGGGTCTCCCTTGCCTTGACAAAAGCCAAGGTGAACGATGTCGTAGGATCATGACAGGATGGCCTACAACCGTTCACTTTGGCTTTTGGCCGTTCTGGTTGCATCATCGGTCGGGGTAACGATTGTGCAATTTGCGTGGAAAGTAATGTGCGGAATGTATGGTTGTGAGAATTTTTATCTATATTTGCAAAAAATAAAGTTGAAGAACCAACATAACAAATTCGTGTCATGAAGAAAACAATACTTTTGGGAATGACCTTGTGGGCGGTTACGACATTCTCGTTTGCCCAGGGTGCCTTGACGTTGGCCGACATCAATATCCGTGATCCCTTTATCTATGCCGACAAGGCTACGCAGACATATTACATGTACAGTTCCGCCACAGCAGCGGTGTCATCGTGTGGAGGTGCGCGTGGTGGTGTGATGGTCTATAAGAGCAAGGACTTGAAAACATGGAGCGCTCCTTCCGAGGTGATGGTCTTGCCGGAAGACAACTGGATAACGGGCAGGATCTGGGCTCCTGAGATGCATGGTTATAAGGGCAAATATTATCTGTTTGCAACAGTCAACACTGACCTGACATGGAAGGGAGGCCAGAATGGAGGATGCGATTATACTTGGAGAGGAACGCAGATATTCTGTTCGGACAGTCCCGAGGGGCCGTTCAAGGCTTTTGATGACAGGATGCCTGCCACCCCCTTCGACGAAATGGCACTCGACGGTACGCTATGGGTGGAAAACGACAAGCCTTATATGTGCTATTGCCATGAGTGGATTCAGACTAACGATGGTGAGGTGAAGCTCCTGCCGCTGAAGGATGACCTGTCGGGCGCTGACGGAACGTCCATCCGCCTTTTCTGCGCATCGGCAGCGCCGTGGGTGGAAAAGAAGCATACGATGGTGACCGATGGACCATTCCTCTACCGCAACAAGGCAGGGCGTTTGCTCATGATCTGGTCGAGCTTTACAGGCAGTGGATATGCCGTGGGACTGGCTTCATCGGTGACGGGTAAGATTGTGGGGCCTTGGAAGCAGCACGAACAACCGCTTTACACGAAGCACGGAGGACATGCCATGCTTTTCTGCGACTTCTCCGGTCAGCTGCATATAGTGCTCCATGCTCCGAACTCACCGGGCGGGGCTGAACGTGCGGTGTTGCTCGACGTGGCAGAAACTGTGGAAGGACTGGAAATGCGGGAATAAAACAAGCTTCTATACGGATAAATCATGAAAAAACTTCTTTTTGCTCTTGCCGTGGTGTGTTCGCTTGCTGTGTCGGCAGAAGAACAGATCTGGAAAGCTCATTGGATTTCCAAACAGCAATGCAATAGCGTGACAAACACATGGCTCGCTTTTCACAAAAAGGTGGATATACAACAGGTGCCTGCCTCGCTGAACGCCTGTATAGCTGCTGACACCAAATACTGGATGTGGATCAATGGCGAATTGGTCGTATTTGAGGGAGGTCTGAAACGTGGCCCTTCGCGGGGCGATTCCTACTATGACGAGGTGGAGATAGCTCCATACCTGAAACAAGGAGCCAATGACATAGCCATTCTGTTGTGGCATTTCGGTAAGAATGGTTTTTCGCACGTCAACAGTGGTACGGCAGCATTGCTGTTCCAGGCGGTGTCGCCTGAGGTGGAAATCTTGTCGGGACGCGATTGGGAGGCATCCGAATGCCTGGCTTATCAGATGACAGAGGCTCCTCATCCCAACCACAGGATAGCCGAAAGCAACATCCGCTTTGACGCGCGTATGGAAAAGACGGGATGGAACAAAGCTTCGTTTGATGGCAAATGGGGGAATGCCATGCAGTTGGCATCGTTGCCTGGAGAATCCCCTTTCGGCAAGTTGGTGAAACGACCTATCCCACAATGGAAAGACTATGGAATGAAGGAATATGTAAGTACCCGTCAGGTGGGCGACACCATTTACTGCAGATTGCCTTACAATTGCCAGGTGACACCTTATCTGAAGGTACAGGCTCCAGCAGGCAGGACCATCAAGATGCAGACCGACCACTACGTGGTGCCTTATAATGAGAATTCTGTCAGGGCGGAATATGTCACTCGTGAAGGCGAGCAGGAATACGAAAGCCTGGGGTGGATGAACGGCGACGAGATGATATACGTGATTCCTAATGACGTGAAGGTGTTGTCGTTGAAGTATCGGGAAACAGGCTACAACACGGAGTTTACAGGTGATTTCCGTTGTGATGACGAATTTTTCAACGATTATTGGAAAAAGTCCGTGCGTACGCTTTATGTGTGTATGCGTGACACCTATATGGATTGTCCAGACCGTGAACGGGCACAATGGTGGGGCGATGAAATCAACGAACTGGGTGAGGCGTTTTACGCCCTTTCTCCCTCATCGGCACAGCTGGCCCGGAAAGGCATCATGGAACTTGTGAATTGGCAACGTGAGGATGGAACGATGTTTGCGCCTATCCCAACGGGAAATTACTTCATGGAATTGCCCATGCAGATACTTGCATCCGTTGGATGGTATGGCTTCTATACGTATTATTATTATAGCGGCGACAAGTCGTTTGTCGCCTCGGTCTATGACCGGATTCAACGTTATCTGCATGTGGCATGGAAGGTGGATGCCGATGGCTTGCCCATCTACCGGAAAGGCGAATGGGATTGGCCTGATGCAGGTGACAATTGCGATGGGGTGGCACTGGTAGTACCTTGGTATTACTTGGCACTGAAGGCCGAAAAGGCTTTTGCTGACATGCTGGGACGTACGGCCGACATTGCCCACATTGAGAAACTGATGGCACAGATAGAATCAAACTTCAACAAGCGATTCTGGAATGGAAAGGCTTATCGGTCGGCAGAATATGCAGGCGCTACGGACGACCGCGTGCAAGCTATGGCCGTGGTGAGTGGACTGGCTTCGCCCGACAAGTATAAGGCTATCGTGCAGGTGCTTGCAAAGGAGTTTCATGCCACTACCTATATGCAGCGATATGTGATGGAGGCTCTCATACAAATGGGACAGACAAGCATGGCTCTTGACCGGCTGAAGAAACTGATTCCAACAGTGTCTGATGACGTGAGCTCGACTCTTTACGAACATTGGAATTTTGACGGAAGCCGTAATCACGCATGGACTGGAGGCCCTATCATCTTGTTGGGACAAAAGGTGGCTGGCATTGAGCCAACAGCTCCTGCCTTCCAATCGTTTAAGGTGATGCCCCACATGGGTTACTTGAAAGAAATCAGTAGCACGGTGGACACTCCTTATGGGAAAATATCAGTCAAGTTGACAAGAAATGGTTCCCGCGCCAAGATGGAACTTACGGTGCCGGAGGGTACGACTGCTACGGTGAGGCTTGCCTCTGGCGCTCGGAAAACCCTTCAGGCTGGCTTGCATACGGAAACAATATTGGCAGAAAAATAAAAAAGACATATAGCTATGAAAAAGAGTTTGTTATGCCTATGGATGGTAGTGTTATGCTCAATCCCTGCTTTGGCACAGAAAACAGCCAAGGATTGGGCTCAGATTGGCCGATACGACAAGAATAACAAGGAACTGATGTCGGAAAACGGACGTGCGAAAAATCGGGTGGTGTTCTTGGGTAATTCCATCACCGACAATTGGGCACGGATGCGTCCTGAGTTTTTCATCCAAAACGGTTTTATAGGTCGTGGCATCAGTGGTCAGACTTCTTATCAGTTCCTGATCCGTTTTCGGCCGGATGTGATTGACTTGCAGCCCAAACTGGTGATAATCAATGCGGGCACTAACGATGTGGCTGAGAATGTGTGCAGCTATGACGAAGACGTGACCTTTGGCAACATTGTCTCTATGGTGGAATTGGCAAAGACACATAAGATCAAGGTGATTCTGACCACTGTTTTGCCGGCAGCAGGATTTGGCTGGAGGCCTGAAATCAAGGATGCTCCTGACAAGATTGCCGCATTGAATGCACGGTTGGCGAGGTTCGCAAAAGAGGAAAAAATACCTTTTGTGGATTACTATTCGGCTTTGGTAGCCCCTGACCGATCGCTGAAGAAGGAGTATTCAAACGATGGAGTTCACCCCACAGATGCAGGTTATGAAATTATGGAAGCAATTATCAAGGAAGCAATTCGGAAGATAGTAAAATGAACATATATCCTAAACTGATTACAGAAGCATTATCCACGGTACGCTATCCGGGTACCGGGAAAAACATTGTAGAGTCGGAAATGGTGGCCGACAACATGCGTATTGATGGCATGAATGTAAGCTTTTCATTGATTTTCGAGAAACCGACAGATCCTTTCCAAAAATCCGTGTCCAAAGCTGCGGAAGCCGCCATCCATGCTTACGTGTCGAATGAGGTCGTTGTCGATATTGCCGTTGAGAGCCGTCAGGCTGCCCGCCCTGAACCGGGGAAAATGTTGCCGCAGGTCAGCAATGTCATAGCCGTCTCGTCGGGCAAGGGTGGAGTGGGGAAATCGACGATAGCCGTCAATCTGGCAATTGCCTTGGCCCAACTAGGCTATAAGGTGGGACTGCTCGATGCTGACATTTTCGGTCCATCTGTGCCGAAGATGTTTCAGGTAGAGGATGCACGTCCGTACGCCGAGACGGTGGATGGTCGTGACCTGATTGTACCGATCGAGAAATATGGTGTGAAACTATTGAGCATTGGCTTTTTTGTGAATCCCGACCAAGCCACCTTGTGGCGTGGAGGTATGGCCAGCAATGCGCTGAAGCAACTGATTGGTGATGCGAAATGGGACGATTTGGATTATTTCATACTCGACACACCTCCAGGCACCAGCGATATACACCTGACATTGGTACAGACGTTGGCCATAACAGGTGCGGTGATAGTCAGCACTCCACAGGAAGTGGCATTGGTTGATGCTCGAAAAGGGATTAACATGTACACCAACGACAAGGTGAATGTGCCTATCCTGGGATTGGTCGAGAATATGGCGTGGTTCACCCCAGCAGAACTTCCAGACAACAAATATTACTTGTTTGGTAAGGAAGGTGTCAAACGATTGGCAGAGGAAATGGATGTGCCCTTGCTTGGCCAGATACCTGTCGTACAGGGTATTTGTGAGGGCGGGGACAGTGGTCGCCCCATAGCACTCCAGCCTGATAGCATCATTGGGAAAGCTTTCGTTGAGTTGGCTTCGAGTGTTGTCAGACAAACGGAAATACGAAACCGGGAATTTCCACCGACCCAAATCGTCGGCCTGAAAAGTGATAAGGGCTAATTGATTGGCAGGACTTTCCAAAAAGGAAAACAGAAAACAAATCCAAATACTAAAAACCTAAAGAATGAAAGAGAATATGATGAATCGTCGTCGCTTTTTGCAGGCTTCCGCACTGACGGCAGGTGCCCTTGCTGCGAATCCTTTGTCGTCATTGGCATCAGAACGTGTGGCTTCTGTCTCAAATGATGCTCTCAGTGGTAATCGCTCAAACTTCAAGGGAGTCCAGGTCGGTGCCATCACTTATAGTTTTCGCGCCCAGGGCAAGAGTGCTGGTGACATGCTGTTGTACTCATTGGGCGCTGGTCTGGGAGCTGTCGAACTGATGGGCGATGCCGCTACCATTTTTGTCGGCTCGCCTGCGGAAGGTGAGGATGTGGTAGCCTGGCGAAAGAATGCACTGGCGAAATACAGGCAGCTTGCAGAAATCTATCATGCAGCGGGAATTGACATCCATATCATCAAACAATCGCCCAATGCGAAATGGAGTGATGACTTGATTGACTTCAATTTCGAGATCTGTAAGGCTGTTGGCGCAATGGGACTGACCACAGAATTGAATCTCGACACTGCAAAGCGCGTTGGACCTTTTGCCGACAAGCATGGGAAATACTTGATTTTCCATAACCACGGACAGCCATCCGAAGCCAACTTCCCTGGATTTGACGCTTTTCTGGCACCAGCGAAAAACATCATGCTCAACTTTGATGCCGGCCACTATTTTGGCTATACCGGCAAGAATCCTTGCGATGTGATAAAGGAATACCATAAGCGCATTGCTTCCATACACTTGAAGGACAAGACCAGTCCTACCAATCCGGTGGCTGCCAATAAGAACATGCCTTGGGGACAAGGAGAAACGCCTCTGCCAGAAATCCTGCAACTCATCAGCAGCAACTCCTCGAAAGCCGACTGGCCTACCCATTGCGACATTGAACTTGAATATGATATTCCAGCCACTTCCACACCTTTGGACGAAGTGACGAAGTGTGTCCAGTTCTGCAAAAAGGTATTGATGTGATATTGTTTAATTAATAAAATGATTAAGAAGCTGTTTAAATTTTAGTTGCAAATTT
>DCGR01000084.1:0-2000 GCA_002315285.1 Bacteroides sp. UBA1773
TCAAATTGAACAACCTATATAAAAAATAATTGATTGTAGGAAATGATTCGCCCCAATTATCCATGTCTCGTATGTGGATTTTGATGCGTCAGGAAAAGTATGTGGGCTACGGAATCACTTGAAGGGTGGATTCCGATTTCGTGTAAACCACCCGATATGATGAACTTAGGGTTTGGACTTCCACCAAGGAGGCTCCAAAGAATTTGCCTTTGTTCAACGTGACGTTTGTCTCTGGGTTTTATTGCCCAACGTTTATTGCCGACCAAGTATTCCCTCTGACTCGCTTTGACTTGCTGCGAAATTCCGGAATCGGTCTGTCAGTATTCCACCGTCCAGGTCGTGGGGATTTTGTCCTCCCAATTGCTGCCGCTGGCGGCATGGAGCGTCCCTTGGGTTGTGATATTTGACAACCAACCCTTCACACAATTCTCGGCGCTGATGTCGGTGGCCATGCAGGTGAGTTTTGTGAGCGACTTGCAGCCCCTGAACATACCTCGGTAGCAACTCTCCGCCAGAGTCTCGGCAGGCAGGTCGGGTCCTTCAGTCAGTGCGGTACAACCCATAAACATGGCATAATAGCAATAATAGACAACCTGCTTGGCTGGAAGTTGGGGAGCATGGGTCAGTGCTGTACATCCTTCGAACATGCCGCGGTAGCAAATCGAGTCGAGTTGGGTGGCGGGCAGTTCCGGAGCCGTGGTCAGACGTTCGCAATAGGCAAACATAGACGAATAACAACGATAAGCCATCTTGGTGGCGGGTAGCTGTGGGGCTTCTGTCAGGTATTTGCAGCCAAGAAACATCGACTCATAGCACGAAAGTGTTGTCTCGGTGGCGGGTAGCGCGGGAGCCTTGGTGATGGATGTGCCCTCAAACATCTCTGTGTAGCACAGGGGGGTCAAATGGGCAGCAGATAGTTGCAGTTCTGATGCATCCATCAGCAGCGAGTCGTTCATGAATAGGCAGGCAAAAGCAAGTTCACCCATTTGGGCCTTATCGGGATGCTTGCCGTCGAGCAGGTACATGATGTTGCCACTGACCTTCACCTGTTTGGTGAATTGGAAAGAAATTGCGTTGTACAAATATTCAGCACCACTATCGGCCTCATGACAGAAAGCGGTATTTGTCTCGTTGGCCTTCATATACATCCTGTCGCCTGCATGAGGCAGGATTACCGCTGTCTCGCCCACCACAAACGGAGTCCAGTCGGTGCCGTTGAGCGAGAAGAGCAGCGATGGATTGTAATGCGTGCGTGTCTTGTCAAAAAACTTCGTCGACACCTCAAGTCCGTCTTCCATGGCGGTGAAACAGAACATGTCAAGGGGAGGGGCATACTCCTCATCATCATGGTGACAGCCCGATACAACGAGAGCTGCGAGAGCAACCAAAAGTAAGAAATATTTGTTCATAATGATCCTTTATCCCGCAGCTTTGTTTACAAACATGAAATATACTTTGAATAACAAATAATTATATGTAGTAGAGGCAAAGAGGCAAATGCCGATTGGCCCACAATTCTTGTCATATCGCAAATTCCACCTATCTTCGAGCTGCGAAACAAAAGACGTTTAATTGCAATACGACATGGCAAAGGTAATGATAAAATCTGAAAGTACATATTCTCCGGCCATATTTTTCAATTATGTTGTGTCCTATGGTGTAATCTGCTGCAGTCGATTCTCGGCTAACGCATAGAATGCTTTTCCGATGGGGTGAGTTTCGTACTATCTGGCAAAATCGTAATGGAAACTTTATGTAGAATGCGGGGAAATGGTTGATTTTGGGAAAAAAATCTTTTTGAGGCATGAGTTTCTCGGATTTTATTGCTACTTTTGTCATACAATGTCGGTTTTTGCTTGTTTTTAATCGCAGCACTAGGATAGGTGAAATTTCCGACATGGGAAACACTCAGACAACTTTTTGTTGTTCAGATAGTTGAAAAGTTTTATTTACAATAGTGTTGCGGAATTAGGGCTGATTATGAAAAGTATAGTAGTTTA
>DCGR01000084.1:2056-2224 GCA_002315285.1 Bacteroides sp. UBA1773
ATTTCAGAAGAAGTAGGTGCTGATTGCGTCTCTGTCGATTCTGTTGACAGCGAGAAATTATCTCAGTACGATGTCGTGATTTTCGGCAGTCATGTCCGTATGGGAGACATAACTCACAGAAAACGTTTTGCCGAACTTGGCAGGAATCTGAAAAAAGTCATCGTTTTC
>DCGR01000084.1:2302-21674 GCA_002315285.1 Bacteroides sp. UBA1773
AGTCTGCTTCAGAACCTCAATTTTACTTTCGGGGAGGGATGATTCGCGAGGATCTTCCGAAAGACGAAAGAGCTTATCTGGATAAGGAATTGAGGATGATGAGGATTCTTTCGTGGATTTTGTTCCCTGTCCACAAAACTCTTCAAAATGTGGTTTATATGATGAGCCACAACAGTGACAATTCCTCGAAAGAATCGATAGCCCCTCTCGTAAATTACCTAAACAAATAGGTCTGAAGCAGATTCCATCAATCCAAAGTGCCATGGCTTTGGTCGGCCGCTCGGCTCAGTTTTTTTCGCCGATTGCGTTTCTTGTTTGGACTTGGGGCATGAATACGGTTCTGCCGTCACTGGAATTATGCCGTGAAATGGGATCTGGCGCGGACAACGCTATTGCCGATAGTCGGACATGATGGATTCGGCAGAGCCCACCGCTCCCTGCGCGGTGTCGCAGATGTTCTTGTATGTTTGTCCGATGCTGATCACGTTTGACAGTTTCAACTGCCCGATGTTGCCCGAATGATTGATGGCCGATTTGGCACTCAGGTCGAGGTTGTGGTTGTTGTGGAGGGTGACATCGCGAAGCATGAGATTCCGGATGTTGCCTTTGCTCAACATGACGTGGCGCGTGGAATTGGTGGGATAGTAGTCCATGCCTTCGATGACAAGGCTGCCGATGTTGACTGCCTCGATGTTGATGTTGTTGCGGCCTTTCGAGATGGCCTTGACATTGCGGATGGTGATGTCGGCATACGATTTCGGCGTGCCGATGTGGTTGCTGATGAGGAAAAGGTCCATGAGGTAGCTGCCATAGACTCCATCGATGACAATGCTTTTCATGCCTTCGGTTTCGTTGTCGGGCGAGAGACCCTCGATTTTTGCATTGGAGAGCAAACGGAATCCTCGGTAGCCATCCTCTGCAAACACGTTGCGCACCACGATGTTCTCAATGGCTCCTTGGATGAAAGGATGCCATCGGCGTTTGGCCTCGTCGGTGATTTCGCCCCCAATGTTCTTGGGAAACCAGCTGTCGCCACCGTTGAGAGCCACCATGTCGTCGTTGGTCTGTCCGAAAATGTTTTCAATCAGTCCGTTGTAGCATTCTCCTTCGATGTGTATGCCGTCTTGGTTCAGTCGTTTTTCCACCAGCTCAAGGCGGATGTCGCTGATGTGGAAGTTGCGCATCTTGCTGAAGTTGGTGAAATAGGTGCAGGGGTCGCTCATGGTGACATCGGTCATGGTAAACCCATCTACATTGGAGAGGGCTATCAGGATGCCCCAGTAGCCTACGCATCCGTAGCGGTAGTCCTGGCGGGTTTGCTTCCCTCCGTTGCCGTCGAGTATTCCTCCGCTGATGCGGATCTGTCGGTCGGGCTCGCCCAGCTGATATCGGGGAGAAGGGTAGGTGGGTCCGTAGTCAGGATAGAGCTCTGCCATGAACGAAGGCAGCTGGCCGTCGATGAGGTTCTTGCCCATGTAATAGGCTTGCTGCGCCCACTCGTTGCGTATCAACACGTCGTTTACGCCATCGGCCAACTTGAGGCGGAATGTGGGGTCGAGTTCAAGCCAAGTGCCGCTGCGTAGGATGATGCTGTGCTGGCATAGTGCAGTGCCTTCGCCCATCAGGCGCACATGCTTGTGATTGCGGATGCAGCGGTTGATGGCCTCGGAACAGTCGGTGGCTCCATCGTAGATGGCTCCGTAATGGCGCGGGTCGCCATAGTCTGGTTGGACGGTTTGTGCCTGAATGACATTTCCCAAGAGCAGGAAACAAAAGACGAGTGTGAGTGTGAATGGCCTCATGGTGTGATTGATATGATGATGAAATGTTTCATGTTGTAAGTTTGTGAAACAAACCCGTTTGCAAAGGAACAACGTTTTGGCGAATCCTGCAAGTTTTATTGCTGCTTTTTGGCGCGTATGCCATGAATGTTAAAAGGCGCATCTCCAAGAAACGGAGATGCGCCTTCCCAACAATCAATAATAAAAAATAAAGAGTAATATATTGTATTTTGTATTTATGTCGTCAAAGAACACCCTGCGCCATCATGGCCTTGGCCACCTTCATGAAACCTGCCACGTTGGCTCCCTTCACATAGTTGATGTAGCCATCGGGCTCCGTGCCATATTTCACACAATTGGTGTGGATGGTTTCCATAATCTGGTGCAGGCGGGCATCGACTTCTTCGGCGCTCCAGCTCAGTCGCTCGGAGTTCTGACTCATTTCCAAACCTGACACGGAAACACCACCGGCGTTGCTTGCCTTGCCCGGACAATAGAGGATCTTTGCGTTCTGGAACACTTCTACTGCTTCAGGAGTGGAAGGCATGTTGGCTCCTTCGCTCACGGCAATGACACCATTGGCTATGAGCTGGCGAGCTTGGTCGCCGTTGAGCTCGTTCTGGGTGGCACAAGGAAGTGCGATGTCGGCTTTCTCGCCCCAAGGACGTGCTCCTGCCACGTATTTTGCAGTCGGATATTGCTCTGCATATTCGCGAATACGTCCGCGGTAGAGGTTCTTGAGCTCCATGATGTAATCGAGCTTTTCGCGGTCGATGCCATCAGGATCGTAGATGTAACCATCGGAATCGCTCATGGTAAGCACTTTGCCACCCATCTGCAACACTTTCTCGGCTGTATATTGAGCTACGTTGCCCGAACCGGAAATCAGTACGCTCTTGCCCTTGAGCTCTATGTTGCGTGTCTTCAGCATTTCGATGAGGAAATACACGTTGCCGTAGCCTGTAGCCTGCGGACGGATGAGAGAACCGCCAAATTCGAGACCCTTGCCAGTGAATGTGCCAGTGAACTCACGGGTATATTTCTTATAGGCACCAAACATGTAACCTACTTCACGACCACCTACACCTATGTCGCCTGCGGGAACGTCCATGTCGGGACCAATGTGACGCCACAACTCAAGCATGAAGGCCTGACAGAAACGCATCACTTCTGCGTTGGACTTGCCACGAGGTGAGAAATCGGAACCACCTTTGCCTCCACCCATGGGGAGTGTGGTGAGCGAGTTCTTGAATGTCTGCTCGAAAGCAAGGAACTTGAGGATGCTCAAATTGACGGATGCGTGGAAACGGATGCCACCTTTATAGGGACCAATGGCATTGTTGTGCTGTACACGATATCCCATGTTGGTGCGGATATTGCCTTGGTCGTCCATCCAGCTGACACGGAATTGGAACACTCTGTCGGGAATGCAAAGGCGCTCGATGAGGTTGGCCTTGTCGAATTCGGGGTGCTTGTTGTATTCTTCTTCAATAGTACCTAACACTTCCTTCACTGCCTGATGATACTCTGGCTCGTTGGGGAATCTTCTCTGTAAATCTTCTAATACCTTTGCTGCATTCATAACATTTCTGTGTTTGAGTTTTAAATCCGATGCAAAAGTACATACATTTCCCGAATTACAAAACTTTTTTCCATTTTTTTTTCGAAATACAATCTTTTTTCCATTATTTTGATGTTTTAACTTACTAAAAGTTACAAGAGGAAAGGGAATGATGGACAAAGTTGACAATGAGTTTCTTCCCAACCTCAATTGTCTTTACAACCCCTTCGCTCCCTTCGGTGTTGATGGCAGAAACGTTATGGGGGAACAGAACCCCAACGAGAAGGGAGTTGAGAGCAGAGAGTGAGTCTCTCCCTCCGCCCTCTCCCAGGGAGGGAACTGATAACTGGTAACTGAGAGCCGACGACTGAATACTGACAACTGAGGACGTGCAACTGGACACTGACAGCTGACGATTGAACAAACTATCGCCCAGTGTTGGAAAAAGGCGACGGCAGTGACAGGAGTAGTTGCACTACTTCTGCATAGTTGCGGGTACCCGAAGGAATGTTGTTTCCCTTGAGATAAAGGTGATAGATGTAATCCTGCACCGCACCAATCAGTGGACTGTAGTGCTCGTTCCAGAATTTGCGCTCACGTTCGTAATCGTCGATGACTATGGTGGGAACTTGCCGCATCCATTCTTTGAATTTTTCATCGGAAAGTGTCTGATGGGCATTGCCCAAGACATATGGGAACACTGCAAGATATGCGCTGTAACGAATCTGAGGCACTGGCGAGGCATTGCACGCGCAGAATGCCCAATAGTTGGCTTCGGCCTCGTTGGTGACACCCAATGTGTGCGACAATTCATGGGCGTACGTAAAGGGATATTGCAAGGGAAGCAGGTCGGCATTGAGATGGAACTCATTGAAGAATGGCCCCATAAACCCCAACACACCTACTGAAGTGTAGAGTCGATTGAAAAGAAGGGTCTTGGGTTTCCGACAGGCTGAGGGGGCGAGAAGTTCCATCGACAGAGGCAGATGTTGATAGTATCGTGTCGCTTCGATTTCCACAAGGTGTGTATCTACTGCGTTGACCATCGTATGGACGGCATTGAGACTGTCGGCAAACTGAAAGACAAATTGCTGGAACAAGGAATCGTTGTAGGCAACAGGGGCGGCATCGGCCCGCGTGTAGATGTGACTACGGAAATAGTTGTTGCCCCATGCCATGTAAAACCACACATAGATCCATAACACCGACAAGCCAAACACGTAAAGGAAACGTATGAAACGCATACGGCGACAACACCAGCGCGTGATGACTGCAAGCAGCCACAAGCTGGCAAGAAGAATGGCTATCTCATCGATGGAGGCAACCGTAACCGATGACATGGCAGACAACACATGGGCGATAGGTGGATAACAGTACTCCACATACCACTGTGCCACCTGATGGGATGTGCGGCAAAGCAAGACGAACGCCAACAGCAGCAAGGGCGGAATGAAGGCTATGGACTTTTTCATCGGAAATGTTTGCAAAAAAGCCGCTACGCATGTAGCGAAGCGGCCTTACATAGGAAATCAATATCGGTTGTCAAGGCATTGCGGGAAGGCTCCAGCCATCACGATAAGTGTGCTTGATGAGTTCCTCAGCAAACTGCTTGGCATTCATCGGATCCGTGAATTTCTTGTCGAACTTGGGATCGCCATCGACTACATGGAAGTCGTCGCTGATTTGGATCTTTATCTTCTCGTCGTCACCGATGTTGGTGAAGCGCATGTTAGGACCATCCCAATCAAGCACCTTGTTCAGGCCCTGCAGGCGAACGGCCAATACACCCATTACAACCATTTCGTTGAACGGACCGGCATAAGAGAAGTCGGATTTGGTCAGTACGCGGCTTGCGGGACTTTCCTTACAAGCACGGATCCAATCCTGCTCGTGACCACCTTCGGCATCCTTCACGCGTCGTTCTGTCTTTGCAACGTTAGGTACACGACCCGACAGCAGGAACGGATCGCGACCGTAGCAGCCACAAATCAATGTGTCCTTGGTGCCGTGGAAAATAACCAAGCCACCACCATTCTGCATGAGTTCCTTACCCTGTGGGAAGTTGGCTGGGCGATCGGGCATCATGCCACCATCGTACCAGTGAATTTCAACCTCGGGCATAGCCACGTGCGGCATGTTGTCGCGAGCAGGGAAAGTGAGTTTCACATGCTGTGCGGTAGGAGCGCAATCGGTAAGCAACATGGTCGAAGAAGCTTCTGCGTGGATAGGATAACCCAACTTAAGCGCCTTGAACGGAGCATTCATGATGTGACAAGCCATATCGCCCAATGCACCTGTTCCATAATCCCACCAGCCGCGCCAGTTCCAAGGATGATAGATGTTGTTGAATGGACGCATACGTGCCGGACCTGTGAACAAATCCCAGTCGAGAGTTGAAGGAATCTTGTCGGCCTTGGCAGGTACATTCAGACCTTGTGGCCAGATGGGGCGATTGGTAGCGCAGTCAACGCGAGTAACCTCACCGATTTCGCCAGCCCAAATCCATTCGCAAACGAGGTTTTCACCTTCGCCAGATGAACCTTGGTTACCCATCTGGGTGGCCACGTTGTATTTCTTGGCCATCTTGGTCAACAGACGTGATTCATATACGGAGTGAGTCAAAGGTTTCTGCACATATACGTGCTTGCCCAATTCAATGGCATTGGCTGCAATGATGGCATGAGTGTGGTCGGCTGTGGCAACCAGAACGGCGTCGATATCCTTGCCCATCTCATCGTACATCTTACGGAAATCCTTATACTTCTTGGCACCGCTCAAACGGTCGAACACTGGTTTTGCATACTTCCAATCGACATCGCAAAGGGCAACGATGTTTTCGGTTGTTTCCATTTTTTTCAGGTTGCTGTTACCCATGCCACCAATACCAACGGCTGCAATGTTTAGCTTGTCAGAAGGAGCCATGTGTCCGTGGCTTTTACCCAAAATGCTACTTGGCGCAATTGTGAAAGCGGTTGCAGCAACTGTTCCTGCCTTTAGGAACGAACGTCTTGACATTTCATCATTCATGATATTACACACAAAAGGGTCCAAAATAAGTACGTGTCCGCTGAATGTAGAACCCATAACCATTCATTAGACTATTAATTTTGTGCAATATTACTATTTTTTTCAGTATAAACAGCAACAAAACATGTTTTTTTTTGTTTTTTCGGAGAAAACTTTATGCCATTTCGCCATAAAAGGATAAATTCGCATCAATTAAGTTATTGGACAATGAAAAAACTATTTCTGACCTTTTTGTTGGTGTGTGTGGCTGCAGGAAACGCACCGACCGTGGGAGCGCAACAACCTGTTACGGCTGAACGTATAGGAAACCACATAGATGTGTTGGTAGCCAACAAGTTATTTACAAGTTACCGCTTTTTGGACGATGAAAAATATCCATTCTTCTTTCCTGTAAACGGTCCGTTGTCGGGTGCCTCTGTGACAGGGATGCGCAACGCACTCTATCCTCACCAAGCCTCGCTTTTCATTGCCTGCGACCGACTCAATGGAGCCAATTACTGGCAAGAGGGACTGGTGCGTGGGCGCATCGTGTCGCTCGAACCACGTATATTGTGTGCAGAAGGCCAGCAGGTGGTGATAGAGGATGAATGTGTGTGGAAACGTCCGGGAGCAGAAGCGTCGGTTCGCGACAAACGACTTTTCACCATCAGCTCGCCCAACGAAAACACATACCAAATTGATTTGGACTTGCAACTCGAAATGCTCTGTGACGTGACTATCGAGAAGACCATACACTCATTGGTGTGTGCCCGCATGGCGGAGGATTTGAGCGTGCGCCAAGGTGGAGTTGTTGGCAATAGTGCGGGCAAAAGCGGTGTTGAGGAATGTTTTGGAGAAAAGGCCGATTGGGTGGATTACTACGGCATCCGGAGGACAGGTGCTGAGGGCATCGCCATCATGCAGCATCCCGCATCCGACTGGTATCCTGCTCCCTGGTTCATCCGTGATTATGGATTGTTCTCGCCTTCCATTATCAACTGGCCTGCCGATGGCAAGGCTACATGCTATTCCAAGGGAACAACCCTGCATTTCTGCTATCGCATACTGGTGCATGGGGGAACAACAAGTGAGGCAGGAATCAATGAGGCCTACAAACAATTCATGTCGCAGACAACATTCGGGAAATAGTTGTTCATGTTGCGATTTGTCATACTTTTAGCCGTCATGCTCCTCCCGACAACTCCAACGATTGCCAACCCTTCATTCGCGCCAGGCGAGGTTGTGCCCGAACAATACATTACGGCCGAAAGCCTGAACGATTTTTTCCGGTGCACAGAGATTCCTGACAGGATTTTCAAACTCATGCAAGGTCGGTCGTTCAAGGCCGATTGTGTCATTCCTCGTTCGGAGCTGCGTTACATCTTGGTGTTGCACAAGAATATAAAAGGGGAATCGGTTGTGGGAGAAATGGTGCTTCATCAGTCCATTGCCCAGAATGTACTCTCCATTCTGAAGGAGTTGTATATGGCTTCCTATCCCATAGAACGAATGCGCCTGATTGATTATTACGAAGCCAATGACGAACAGTCGATGCGTGCCAATAACTCATCGGGATTCAATTTCCGTTTCGTATCGCACACCACCAAAGTGTCGGTGCACGGACGTGGAACGGCCGTTGACATTAACCCGTTGTACAATCCTTATTATAAGGTGTTGAAAGATGGGCGTAAGGTGGTAGAACCAGCCAATGCTACGGCTTATCTGAAACGCGGCAAGGCATTTCCATATAAGATTATGAAAGACGATTTGTGTTGCCGACTTTTCAAGAAACACGGATTTGCGTGGGGCGGCGACTGGAAAAGTTGCAAGGATTATCAGCACTTTGAGAAGCCTTGACGGCTTGCGATGATTCATCTCTCGTCTGTCGTGTAGGATGCTGTTCCTCGCTTTTCGCCCAGCTCAATCACTTCCAGATCGGAAAACCGGCTGCCGTTGACCGTGAAGCGAACCAGTGTGCGTTGTTTGTGCCATCCGCTGATGCCGGCAGCTCCCGGATTGACATGCAGCAATTGAAGTGTCTTGTCGTATTGTACCTTGAGGATGTGCGAATGGCCACTGATGAACAGTTTGGGCGGATTCATGAACAGTCGCGCGCTGATAGAACGGTCGTAATGGCCGGGATAGCCACCAATGTGTTTCATCAGCACGTCGGCATCCTCACAGCGAAAGCGATAAATGGGTGGATAGAGCTGACGGATGTCTTGTCCGTCGATATTTCCGCAAACGGCACGCAGAGGATGGATGGCTTGCAGACGTTCCACGATTTCGATGCTTCCGATGTCGCCTGCGTGCCAAATCTCGTCACACTCGGCAAAGTATTTTTCATATCG
The DNA here is from genome assembly GCA_002315285.1 of Bacteroides sp. UBA1773. Taxonomy (GTDB): domain Bacteria; phylum Bacteroidota; class Bacteroidia; order Bacteroidales; family Bacteroidaceae; genus DCGR01. Next base: position 11,002 of record DCGR01000084.1, read on the forward strand.
GTCATCCCAGTAGCCGTGGGTGTCGCTCAGCAATCCGATGTGCTTCATAGGTGGAGCTGGTTGACGATGAATTGGCGCAAGAACCCAACGGAGCCATCCACCCCCATCAAGGAGGAGTCGATGCAAAGGTGATACGATGAGGCAGCACCCCAAGTCTTGCCTGTATAATAATTGTAATAGGCCGAACGCTGGCGGTCTGCCTTTTGCATGAAGCCTTCTATCTGCTGGCTGGTGTATTCAGGATGCCGCTTCATGATTCGGGCCAGTCGGGCCTCATGGGGAGCCGTAATGAAAAGGTTGATGCAACGCGGATTGTCGCGCAAAATGTAATCGGCACAGCGACCAATGAACAGACACGATTGCTCATCAGACAATTTTCTGATCACATCGCTCTGAATGGAGAATAACGAATCGTTGTCCAGATAGTTTTGATAACCCATCGAAATGGGTTGCGCAGAGAGCAGTCGTGAACCGAAGAATCCTCGTACCGAGAATTTCTGTCTGTCCTCGTCTGCTTTTTTGAAAAACTCAGGGCTCACACCACTTTCTTTCGATGCAATCTCGAGCAACTCACGGTCGAAATACCCAATGTCGAGCACTTTCGCAAGACGTTCACCAATTTCGCGACCTCCGCTACCTAACTGACGGCCTACACTGATTACATACTTCTCATTCGCCATAATGATTCATTTTGGTTTTGCAAAGGTAACAATTTATTCGTATCTTCGCACCGAAAACAAGAAAAAGGAAAAGGTGAATACAAAATCAGCCGCTGAACTTGGCACAAAGCCGATAGGACGTCTGTTGGCACAATATGCGATTCCCTCCATTGTCGCGATGATGGCATCATCGCTGCTGAACATCATCGACCGTGTGTTCATCGGGCAATTCTGCGGACCACTGGCCATATCGGGCTTGGCTATCACATTGCCGTTGATGAATCTGACAACAGCCTTTGGCGCGATGGTTGGCGTTGGCGCTTCCACCTTGATATCGGTGAGCTTAGGTCAGAAAGACTACAAGAAAACACGGAGAATACTTGGAAATGCGGTTACCCTGAATCTGATTGTGGGCATTGTTGTGGGTGTCATTTCCCTTGTATTCCTGAACGCAATACTTCAGGCGTTTGGAGCAAGCGAGAACACCATTGGCTATGCGCGCGACTACATGGTGGTAATCATGGCAGGCAATGTGTTCAGCCACATGTATTTTGGACTGAATGCCGTTTTGCGTGCCGTGGGACACCCGCGAACGGCCATGGCGACAACGCTTACAGCCATAGGGATGAACGCGATACTCGATTTCCTCTTCATCTATGTGTTCGATTGTGGCATACGTGGAGCCGCTGTGGCTACGGTTGTGTCACAAATGGTCGCATTGGTGTGGCAAATGAAAATCCTGACAAACCCCAACGAACTGGTACACCTCTGTAGAGGCACTTTCCGGCTGAGCACTCGTTTGGTACAACGTATGTTGGGTATTGGCTTGTCGCCTTTCCTGATGCACTTGGCTGCATGTACGGTAGTGATTTTCCTGAACAAAGGCTTGGAACACTATAGTGGCGACATGGCCGTAGGTGCCTACGGCATTGCCAACAGCATCGCCTTGCTTTTCGCAATGATTGTTTTCGGCTTCAATCAGGGCATGCAACCTATCGTGGGATTCAACTATGGTGCCAAAAATTACGGCCGTGTGAAGGAAATTCTGACGAAAACCATATTCTGTGCGACGGTGGTGACAACCTTGTCTTTTGTTGTGGCACTGGTTTGTCCGGAACTCGTTGTCAGGATATTCACCACCGACGAAGAACTGATAAGCCTGGGGGCCAAATCCTATAGGATAATGGTGATTGCATTCCCCATTGTAGGTTTCCAGATGGTGACAACAAACTTCTTCCAGAGCGTGGGAATGGCGGGAATGTCCATATTCTTGTCGTTGACCCGCCAACTGTTGTTCCTGCTGCCTTGCATATTGGTACTTCCCCTGTTCTTCGGAGCCGACGGAGTGTTGGCAAGCATCCCGGTGAGCGACTGTGTGTCGAGCATACTGGCAAGTTATTTCTTGTATCGACAAATGAAACATCTAAAAATAGAAATGTCATGAAACGATTGGTTCTTTTTTGCCTGCTTTTGCTGGCATTGGGCGCATCGGCCAAAAAACATTATAGGTATAGGATTACTCTTTCCGACAAGCAAGGATCAGAATATTCCGTTGATGCCCCTCAGAAATTCCTCTCCGAACGGGCCTTGGAGCGAAGGGCCAGGCAACACCTGGCGGTAGATGAAACCGACCTGCCCGTGAGCAAGGTGTATTTGCAACAGATTCTTTCCAAAAGTGTACGACTCGTGCATACCAGCAAATGGAACAATACGGTTTTGGTAGAAGTGACCGACACGATGTCGGTTGCCGAAATTGCCAGGTTGCCTTTCGTACAAGCCACCAGGCGGGTCTGGGTGGAACCCGACAATGTGCCCGAACGCGACAAAGGACGCAAGAAGGAGGTCACGAACCAAGCGCCCGACACGCTAATCACTTCCATCTACGGCTATGCCTTGCGTCAGATAGCCATTCATAACGGACAAAGACTCCATGAGGCGGGTTTCAAAGGAAGCGGAATGCAGATTGCCGTCATTGATGGCGGATTTTTCAATGTAGATGCCATCGGTTTTTTCAAAGGTATGAAGCTTCTTGGCACACGTGATTTCGTGAATGGCAAGTCTGACATATTCGCGGAGAATCCACATGGCATGATGGTGCTTTCGTGTATGGCCGCCAACACCCCACATGTGCTGACCGGAACGGCTCCAGAGGCAGCATACTGGCTGTTGCGAAGCGAGGATTCCGACACCGAACAGCCTGTGGAGGAAGACAACTGGGCGGCGGCCATCGAATTTGCCGACAGCGTGGGAGTCGATGTGGTCAACTCATCGTTGGGCTATCATTCGTTCGATGAACCCTTCCCTGGCTATCGCTATCGCGATTTGGATGGCTACACATCGCTGATTTCCAATTCTGCCTCAATGGCTGCCGACAAAGGCATGGTGGTGGTTTGTAGCGCGGGCAACTCGGGCAAGGACGAGTGGAAGAAGGTGACTCCTCCAGGCGATGCCGATCATGTGCTGACCGTAGGAGCCGTTACCTGTGACAGCATCAATGCCACTTTCTCCTCCATAGGAAATGCTGCTGACGGACGCATCAAGCCCGATGTCATGGCTGTAGGTGTGGCATCAGTCGTATCGACCAATGCGGGAACCACTCGGCCGGGCAATGGCACTTCATTCGCCTCTCCCATATTCTGTGGACTGGTGGCTTGTTTCTGGCAGGCTTGTCCTTGGCTTACGGCGCAAGAGGTAATCGTAGCCATGCAAAAGGCAGGAAACCAGTCGGATTGTCCCGACAACATTTTCGGCTATGGCATACCTGATGTCTGGAAGGCATATCAGGTTGTCATTCAAAAACATCAGCGATAATGGATAGGCGAGCACTCACCTTGTATGAGCTCAACTCTGTGGTCCGCCAACAGTTGAGATCATCGTTGGACGAGGCTTACTGGATTCAAGCGGAGCTGAGTGAGGTTCACGAGAATTACTCGGGTCATTGTTATGTGGAATTTGTGCAGAAGGACGAGGCGGGCAACAAGATGGTCGCGAAAGCACGAGGAACCATTTGGGCAAATACCTACAAGATGCTGAAGCCCTATTTCGAGCAAGCAACGGGATGTGCGTTTTGTGCAGGCATCAAGGTGTTGGTAGAAGTCGGCGTGGATTTCCACGAACTATATGGCTACTCGCTTGTGGTGCGCGACATCGACCCTACCTATACCGTAGGCGATTTGGCACACAAGAGGCGCGAAATACTACGCAAACTGAGTGAAGAGGGAGTGATCGATCTTAACAAGGAATTGGAAATGCCCAGTCTGCCACTCCGCGTGGCGGTAATCTCAAGTGCGACGGCTGCCGGATATGGCGATTTCTGCCACCAACTGGAACACAATCCTCATGGCTTCCGGTTCCGAGTCCAACTGTTTCCTGCCATCATGCAAGGTGCACAGGTGGAAGAAAGCCTTATCGCAGCCTTGGATGCCATCTTTGCCCAACAAGCGCAGTGGGACGTGGTGGTAATTATCCGAGGAGGTGGGGCAACTTCCGATTTGTCGGGCTTCGACAGTTACAATCTGGCTGCCAATGTGGCTCAATTCCCATTGCCTATCATTACGGGTATCGGACATGAGCGCGACGACACTGTCATTGACTTTGTGGCGCACACCCGTGTGAAAACCCCTACTGCCGCTGCCGAATTGTTGGTCTCAATGATGGAACGCGAAGCTTTGTGCATTGCCAATTTGTCGGAGCGTATCGGTCAAGCCGTCAACAACCGCATCAAGCGTGAGCACATCCGAGTGGAAAATTTCATGTCGCGTATTCCGCTGCTATCCAAAATGTTATTGCAACGACAGCACCATCAGTTGGAACTGTTGGCCGAACGCATACGCATGGCCAATCCGGAACTGCTTTTGCAGCGGGGCTATTCCATTAGCCGCCATAATGGTCGTGTCGTTAAAGATGCTTCGGAATTGAAACCCGGCGATAAATTGTCAACCCAGTTTGCCCAGGGGCAGACAGAAAGTGTTATCCTATGAAAAAGACCTACGAAAATGCCATGAGGCGTTTGAATGAGATTGCCACTCAATTGGAGAAAAACGAGTTGAGCATTGATGACCTAGCAACAATGCTCAAGGAATCGAATGAACTGGTGGATTTCTGTAAGGCAAAACTCTATCAAGTGGAAAATGATTGTGCACAGCTGCAAAGCGAGGAGTGATTAGCGCTCGGTTGCTCTCAGTTTTCAGCCGTCAGTTTTCAGCCGTCAGTTTTCAGTTCGCTAGTCTTTAGCTCCCTCCCTACGGGGGAAGAGGCTGGGGTGAGGCTTCTCAGTTGGTTGTGTGGACTGTTAGGCTGTCAGCCCACTTGCTGCATGTCGCACAGATGCTTGTAGTGTCCATTGAGGGCAAGCAATTCCTCGTGCCGGCCACGCTCCACGATTTTCCCTTCGTGCAACACGCATATTTCATCGGCATGTCGGATAGTGCTTAGGCGGTGTGCAATGGCAATGGTGGTTCTTTCGCGCATCAACTTGTCGAGGGCGTCTTGTACCATCCGTTCGCTTTCGGTGTCGAGTGCCGAAGTGGCCTCGTCGAGAATCAGGATGGGCGGGTTCTTCAGAATGGCACGGGCAATGCTGATACGCTGCCGCTGTCCTCCCGAAAGTTTTCCTCCACGGTCGCCTATCATCGTGTCGTAACCGTTCTCCGTGGCCATGATGAACTCGTGGGCGTTGGCTATCTTGGCAGCCTCTACCACTTGCTCCCGGGTGGCGTTTTCCACTCCGAAAGCTATGTTGTTGAAGAATGTGTCGTTGAAGAGAATGGCCTCCTGGTTCACATTGCCCATCATGGAGCGCAGGTTGCGCAAGCTGGTGTCGCGCACGTTCACACCATCGATGAGCACCTCGCCCTCCTGTACGTCGTGATAACGCGGAATGAGGTCGGCCAGAGTGCTTTTGCCCGAACCCGACTGTCCCACCAGGGCAATGGTCTTTCCGCGCGGGATAATGAGGTTGATGTTCTGCAACACCCATTGGTTGTCGTATCTGAACCAGACATTCTTCAGCTCTATCTGTTCCTTCAGCTGTGGCCCGACACTGATAGGATGGGTTGCCTCCTTCATGGTGTTTTCGGCCTGCAATATCTTATCTACGCGCTCCATGCTTGCCAGTCCCTTGGGAATGTTGTAACCGGCTTTCGAGAAATCCTTGAGCGGATTGATGATGCTGTAGAGAATCGTCAGATAGAAAATGAAGGATGGTGCGGTGATGCCACCGGCTCCCGATAGGATGAGCGAGCCTCCAAACCACAACACGATGACGATAAGCACCGTGCCCAGAAATTCCGACATCGGGTGGGCCATTTGTTGCCGGGTGTTCACCTTGTTGATGGTGTTGCGGTATTCGTTGTTCTTGCTCAGAAACCGTTCGCTCATCTTCCCTTCTGCCACAAAGGCCTTGATGATGCGCAGTCCGCCCAAGGTCTCTTCCAGCTGGGCCATCAGGTCGCTCCACAGGGCTTGGGCCATCAGTGATTTGCGTTTCAGCATTTTGCCTACGACTCCCATGAACCATCCCATCAATGGCAACACCAGAATGGTGAACAGCGTAAGTTGCCAGCTGATACCTATCAGTGTGCCGAAATACACGATGATGAGGATGGGGTTCTTGAAAAGCATGTCGAGCGACGACATGATGCTGTTCTCTATCTCATTCACGTCGCCACTCATGCGGGCTATGATGTCGCCCTTGCGCTCCTCTGAAAAGAAACCCATAGGCAACGAGAGCAGTTTGTTGTAAAGTTGCACACGTATGTCGCGCACGACACCCGTGCGGATAGGGATCATCGTGGCCGATGACAGGAAATACCCTCCAGTTTTCAGCAAGGTCATGAAAGCCAGAAACAATCCGAGCAGCAATAGGGTAGTGCTGGCTCCGTGGCTCTCTATCAGTCTGCTCACAAAGTAGTTGAGGTTGTTGCCAGCCACCTCGGTCAGGTTGTCCCAACTCCATGGCAGCAATATGTCAACCGGCTCCTGCAACTTGAAGAGAATCTGCAGGATGGGGATGATCAATGCAAACGAAAACACGTTGAGCACAGCCGACAGTATGTTGAACGCGACACTGGCTATCAGGTACTTTTTGTATGGTGGCACAAAGCGCCTCAACACCGATAGGAACTCCTTCATGCAGCAGGGGTTATTTCAGGTCGAATGTTCCACTGCCAGCCATGATGCCATCGGCAAACACATACACGCTATATGTACCACTCTGCAGGAATTCTGCCACATCCCAATACACGCTTACCGTCTGTTCCTCGCCAGTATATTCAATGTATTTCTTGATGGAATAGGTGAGCTGTCGGTTCTCGTAGGTGAAAGTGTCGCTACTGTTCTTGCACAGCACCTCATTGCCCGGTTGGGTTATCCGGATGTAGAGGGTGCGTTGTCCAGTCTGTGCCGTGATGTTTTTCACCACCGTGAAGTTCACGGCTATCTTCTTCGTGTCTTTGGCTTTCTTGGCCACTTTCCCCTTCTTGTTTTTGGGAACCACATTGATGTTGGTCACATCAAGCTGTGCAGCCAGCTGCACCCGTTCGTTCAGGTTCTTCTTCTCCTGCGACAAGGTCCTGATTTGTCGCGAAGCCTCCGAATATTTCTGCTTCACCTGTAGGTTCTCGGTGGCCAGTGCTTCGTTCACTCGGTTCAGGGAGTCGATTTGCACCACGTAGCTGCGCAACACGGCACGCACCGTTTTCAGCTCCTTCTTCAGTCGGGTGATTTCTGCGGCATCCGAACTCTTCACCTGTCGTAGTTCTTCCAGCAGTCGCTGGGTCTTGAGTTTCTCGCTCTCCAGCTTTTCGCGCAGCGAGTCGTTGCTTATCTGGATTTGAAGCTCGTCATATTGTGTGGCAAACGTGGTGTATTCGTTCTCCATTTCCTCTCTCTCGATGGAGAACAGCTCCTTCATGTCCGAATTTTCCTTTGTCTTGAAAATGGCATAGTATGAAATGCCGCCCAATACGATTATCAGAATAATGATAACGATGATAAGTTTCTTGCTTTTGTCCATATTACCGCAATATAATTTGGTTGCAAAATTACATAAAAATTGTATATCTGGCGAAAATATTCCTCGAAATTTTCCCATAGTCAGGATTTTGCTGTATCTTTGCGGCATCTATATAGAACTTTATTAATAAAACGAACTATGTCAAAAGTAACCGTAGTAGGCGCAGGTAACGTAGGCGCTACATGTGCAAATGTGTTGGCTTTCCATGAAGTGGCCGACGAAGTCGTTATGCTCGACGTAAAGGAAGGCGTATCTGAAGGTAAAGCAATGGATATGATGCAGACAGCTCAGTCGCTGGGTTTCGACACCAACATCATAGGCTGCACCAATGATTATGAGAAAACCGCCAATTCCGATGTTGTGGTTATCACTTCGGGTATTCCACGCAAACCAGGCATGACCCGCGAGGAACTGATTGGTGTAAACGCAGGCATCGTGAAGTCAGTGGCTCAGAACATCCTGAAATTCTCTCCCAATGCCATTCTGGTAGTCATCTCCAACCCTATGGACACCATGACTTATTTGTCGCTGAAGACCTTGGGATTGCCGAAGAACCGCATCATCGGTATGGGTGGCATGCTCGACAGCTCACGCTTCAAGTATTTCCTGTCACAGGCTATCGGTTGCAACGCCAACGAAGTTGATGGCCTGGTTATCGGTGGACATGGCGACACCACCATGATTCCTTTGGCACGTCTGGCCACTTACAAAGGCATGCCGGTAAGCAACTTCCTGTCAGAAGAAGAGTTGCAGAAGGTAGTTGCCGACACTATGGTAGGTGGTGCCACACTGACCAAGTTCCTGGGCACCTCGGCATGGTATGCACCTGGGGCATCCGGAGCATACGTGGTTGAGTCCATCATCCATGACCAGAAGAAGATGATTCCTTGCTCTGTCTATTTGGAAGGCGAATATGGAGAAAACGACATCTGCTGTGGCGTTCCCGTCATCCTCGGCAAGAACGGTATTGAGAAGATTGTAGAGCTTCCGCTCAACGACGACGAAAAGGCCAAGTTTGCTGCCAGCGCCGCTGCTGTCCGCAAGACCAATGGTGCCTTGAAGGAAGTTGGCGCACTCTGATTCGTCAGTACGCCAAGAATATACGAAAGGGGGATTCCGCAGGGGAGTCTCTCTTTTTTTGTTTTCACCTATTGCCGATATCAAAAAATCACGTATCTTTGTGCCGAACAACTAAAGTCTTCCTACACATGAAAAAATCTCTGTTCCCATTCATCTGCGCCCTTTGTTGCGCAATGACTCTCGCAGGTCGCACCACAAACGACAACAAGCCAGGCATGACGGTCGTTCCTGAGGAAGGAACCCCCAATTTCGTACACTGTAGCCTCAATGGCAACATCGCAGACACTGCCGAGGTGACTTGGACTGTCAAGGGAACCGCCGCGCAAAAGGGCAGCAGTGCGGTGTTCTATCTGGAACGGAAGGGCACTTACAAAGTGAAGGCAGTCGTCAAGACCGGTGCCACGACCTACACGGTAGTTGGGAAAGTGAAAATTGCCGATGACTCATGGTATTTCAAGCGTGGCGAGAAACTGGTGTGGAGCGATGACTTTTGCGGCGCTGTGGTCGATACCACGAAGTGGGACTACAATCTTGGCACAGGCCGATGGGGCGGTAAGGAGTTGCAGGAATACACCTCATCCACCGAAAACGCCTTTATCCGCGATGGCAAACTGGTCATCAAGACCATCCGTCGGGGTGAGGGCACCAAGGTGGGCGACTACACTTCGGCTCGCCTCGTGACTCGCGGCCGCTGCGAGGTGAACCGCGGGCGCGTGGAGGTTCGCGCCAAGATGCCGGGCGTGAAAGGAGCGCAGCCAGCCATCTGGCTCTATGGCCGCAATGCAACCCCCAACTATTCCGAAATCGACATCATGGAATATGTTGCCTACGACCGCCATCGCGTGTATGGCACGGTGCACACTTCTGCCACCTTGGCCAAGCCCAAGGAAGAGCCTTGCAAGAACGAGGGCTACATCCAGATGGCCGACATCGAGAACACCTTCCACATCTATGGCATGAACCTTGCCGAAAGTCAGGTCGATATCTATGTGGATGAGCCATTGAACCCCTATCTCACCTTTACGCCGGCAGAGAAGGAGAATCCACGTTTCTGGCCATTCCAAAGCACCATGTACATCATCCTCAACAATGCCGTAGGCCGCCCTTGGGCCACACGCCATGGCATCGACTTCGATGCCTTCCCCTGCGAAATGGAAATCGACTACGTCCGGGTGTTCCGATGATGGCAGTTGCCCTTTAGCCCAACGAAACCAAAGCGTCACGTCGCTTGTTCGGCATCAGCCCTTATGGGTTGTCGAAGCACGTAAACCTTTGAGTTCCCTTTGCCCTCTGAAGCGATATCTGTAGGTTGCGAGCAGAATGTCCGTAACTCTTTTGCTGCCGATGCATGAGAGAGCTTGGTCAGTAATTCATAATCCTTGACGCGCATGAAAGGATGCTTGGCAAGATAATCGTGTGCCAATTCCTGCCTTTCTTCAGGTGAAAAAGGCGATTGATTGTTTTTCACTGTTCCCTTTTTATGTAGCACACACGTGCTTGCAATGTCTTTGACCATTTGCTTGGCGGGACGGAAATTCACTCCTCGTACGGTTAATTGTTTGCTCGTGAGTCTCTTTCCTTTGGCTTCAAAGTCCTCAGCCGATTTGCCCGGCTTAACGCCTATCGACAGGCTGAACGTGCCTAACCCATCGATGGTGACAGTGTTTCCCATGGCAAGAACCCGTTTCATTTCATCTGTCACTTGGCTCATCACCTTGACCACATCGCCCTCGGTCAGCCCGGAGCCAGGTCTGCAAATCATATTTACGAGCTCATCGAAGCTGACATTGCGATGGGTATGAATCTGATAATAGCGTTTCTTCTTATTGCTGCCGTTCATGTTCGGCATCTCTCTTTCTACATATTCTGCCATAACTGTCTGGTTGTTTCGTCAATTTAGTGATGGTTAAATAATAAGT
>DCGR01000070.1 GCA_002315285.1 Bacteroides sp. UBA1773
GGTATCCTTTGAGCGATATTATCACATCGCCGCCGAGAGGGCTGTGGATAGATATAACTTTTGATGACATGGAGACTTATCGGATGCATGCAGGAAGATTCCTGAAATATTGGATTCCTTGGGTGCAAGATGGCGTAAGCTGTTCGAGATGTAAGGTTACCATTCGTTGATGTCGAAAAAACAAGAGCCCTGCGAAAGGTGTTGTCGGTACGACAAGCCTATTCGCAGGGTTCTTGGTAAAGTGATGTGTGTGGATTATTGGAGCTCCAATATCTTCACATTCTTATACCATACTTCATCGCCGTGGTCTTGCAGCAAGATGTTGCCTTCGGTCTGGTTGCCGAAGTCGGGCCAATCCTTGTACTTGCTATAGGCCACCAGTGCGTTCCATTCCTGGTTGTTGCGTTCGTACTGTACCATCAGTTCGCCATTCAGCCAATGCTCTACGTGGTTGTTGTAAACCACGATAAGAGCCGTGTTGAAGTTGTTGATGTCGAACGGTTTCACGTCGGGTGCGGGGATAAGGTCGTAGAGCGAGCCAAGTTTGCGGTTGCCTTTCACACCCTTCTCGGCATCAGGATGACGAGTGTCGTCGAGAATCTGGAACTCACAACCGATGGCTGAGCCTTCACCCTTGTTGAGGTCGGGGCGTACGAAATACTTGATGCCGCTGTTGGCACCTTCGGTAATCTTGAACTGAGCCTTGAGGATGAAATTCTTGTAAGTGCGGGTAGTTACGATGTCGCCACCGTTGGCCGATTCCGCACCGTTGCTTGGCATGACCTTGAGGATGCCATTTTCCATCACCCAGCCGCTCTTGGGAAACTCGTCGAGCTTGGCACCACGCCAACCTTCCGACGACTTGCCATCCCAAAGGAGTTTCCAGCCTTCTTTCTGTTCGGCTTCGGTAAGCGTGTTGTCGGCAATGCCTTCAGCGGGATTGCACAGGTTTTCTTTGGTGAGGAAGACCTTGAAATCAGCCATTTGGCAACATTCGTGGCTTTCGCCGGCACATTCGTGCTTTGCACCATTACATTGGCCTTCGCCGCTGCACTCGTGTTGTGCTTTGTTGCTGTTGCACTGGCATCCAGCCAATGCAGCAGCACACATCATGATCAGTAAAGTTTTCTTCATTGTCGCAAATTGTTTCATTAGAGTTTGTAGAACTGCTCCCAACCCTTACGTGGAGGAATACCTACCAGCATGGCGTTGGCAAAGGCATTGTTGGTGAACTGCTTGGTGCGAGGATCGAAGAACAACTGAGTGTTCAGGCGCTGAGCGATGACACCAAGAGAGAACACTTCACAGAGCACACCGCAAATCTCGAACGGTGAGCGTGTCTTCTCTATGCCCTGGCAAGCCAACAGGAAGTTCTCGAAGTGGTTGGATGGACGTTCGCCCAATTTGAACTTATTGCCAAACTTGCCTTCGCCTTCGAAGTGCATCTTGTCGCCAAACTTGCTTTCAACCTCTGCAATCTTCTCCTTCGGGATGATGTTGAGCAGGCTGCCGTGTGAGCCACCCTTGAAAGTGAGGTCCTTCGAATAGATGATCTTTCCAGGAGCCAATGAAGGTTTCTTACCCTTGCTATCGACATTGGTTGCGGGCACATTGGGATCGAATCCGGCTACGCCGAAGCCTTCGGGAATAGGAGGCAGGTTGTCGAGGCCATCGTACCAGGTTACGTCAACCGGTGGCATGTCCTTGCGGGCGCCGAAGCGGAAGAGGATGGTCGATGAGTTGGGATAGAAGTAGTCGTTGTGACGTTCTGCCTTCTGCATGGTGATTTCGTAAGGCAATCCTAATTCGAGGAATTCATGGACGGTGTCGAGCAGGTGAGCACCCCAGTCGCCCAAAGCACCCATACCGAAGTCGTACCAGCAACGCCACTGGCCCTGATGGAAGTCCTTGCAGTATTCATGCCATGCGGCGGTGTTCAGCCAAGTGTCCCAGTTCATGCCGTCGGGCAGAGGTTCTGCTGCGGGGAATTTCAGTGTATATTCGTCTGGGAACGGGTGCCAGCGACGCCAGCTGTTCATGTGGGCCGTAACGGCTGTTACGTCCTTGATGATGCCAGCTTCCTTCCAAGCCTTGAACTGGAAGTAGTTGCCTTCCGAGTGGCCTTGGTTGCCAACCTGAGTAGCCTGGTTCGGACGTTTCAGGGCGGCCTGGATCATCAGTTCCTCCTCGTTGAAGGTACGGGCCATTGGTTTCTCCACATACACATGCTTTCCTTCAGAAAGCGCGAGCATTGCGATGGGGAAGTGCGCGAAGTCGGGCACAGCGATGGCTACTGCATCGAATTCGTTGCCGGCCTTGTCGAAGAGTTCGCGGAAGTCGGTGAACTGCTTTGCTTTGGGAAACCAGCTTTTCACTTCGTCGCATTGTTTGCCTTTGATGTCAACATCACACAAGGCCACGACATCAATCATGTCGGTTTTCTTGAAATCGCCAATGATCTGGTTGCCTCGGTTACCAATACCGATGAAAGCGATTTTGACTTTGCCGGGAGCAGCCTTGGGCGCTGTAGCCGACGAGTTGTTTTGTGCATGTAAAATGCCACTTGGAGTCAAGGCAACACCTGCGGTCGCCATTGACATTGTCTTTAAGAAATCTCTACGTGTTCCCATTTTCTTATGGTTTGGAATAAAGTAATTTTCGGGACAAATTTACTCATTATTTTGATTATCCAATGACAAATCGCAAAAATTATGGAATTATTTTTTTGCCCTGTTCGTACATGTCAGGTTAAGGTTTCGATGACTTTTGTGAATATGGCACACATGCGGTCGGCGGCGGCATTGGCAGCACGAACCACTTCATCGCCATCGTTCACATAGTCGGGAGCATAGTCGTCGTGTGCCTCGTTGGTGATGACCGACATGCCGAAAACGGCAATCCCGCTATGCCGCGCCACAATCACCTCGGGTACGGTGCTCATGCCGGTGGCGTCGGCACCCCACAAGCGGAACATCTTGTATTCGGAAGGTGTCTCGTAGGTGGGTCCGGTGCTGGCAATATAGACTCCTTTCTTCACGGCAATCCCCAGCTCCTCGGCAGCCTGTTCGGCCATACTGATAAGGTGTGGGTCGTAAGGGCGTGTCATGTCGGGGAAACGTGGTCCGAAATCCTCAAGATTGGGTCCGACAAGAGGGTTGGGCATGTTGTTGATGTGGTCCCGGATAATCATCAGGTCGCCTACATGGTAGTCGAAATTGACTCCGCCGGCGGCATTCGACACAAAGAGGGTCTCGACGCCCAACAGCTTCATGACCCTGATGGGTAGGGTGACTTGCTGCATGGTGTAACCCTCGTAATAGTGTATTCGGCCTTGCATGGCGCAAACGAACCTGCCGCCCAAAAAACCGAAAATGAGATTGCCCTTGTGCCCTATGGCCGTGGAGATGGGGAAATGGGGAATGTCCTTGTAGGGGATGCAGACAAGAGGGTCGATGGCATCAGCCAGTTTCCCGAGTCCGCTTCCCAACACGATCCCGATTCGTACTTTCCGTCCGTTCAGCCGTGACTGGATGTAGGCTGCAGCCTCCTTGATTTTTTGCGATTGTTCGTTCATGATTCGTTTTTTTGAGCGTTAATGTTTGTCAGGGCAAAATTAATGCTTATCTTTGGACCATCAAACAGAGAGCCTAAAAAAATATGGGGAAAACAAGCAAACGGCGTTTGTTGCTCGCGGCAATTGCATTGGTGCTATTTGTGGCCGGAAGCATGGGAGGGGCAGTGTATTATATGTTCTTCACCCATCCTTATCAGATTGCCAAAACCACTTATATCTTCATCGACCGCGACGACAACATGGACTCGGTGATGGCGAAGGTCGTCGAGGTGGGAGAACCCACCCACACGAAGGGGCTCAACCTGCTGATGGAACGTGGCAAGTATGCTGGCAAAATACGCACCGGCAAATATGCCATCAATGCCACCGACACACATCGGACTCTTTACCGACGATTGTCAGCCGGGAACCAGACTCCGGTGAAACTTGTGATGGGCAGTGTGGCCACCTTGCAGAAACTGGCACGGAATGTGTCGCGGCAACTGATGATTGATTCGGCTGAAGTGGCGCAACTGATGTTCGACAAGGAATATGTCGGGTCGCTGTCATACACGGCAGAAACCCTGCCCTCGTTGTTCATCCCAAACACCTACGAAGTGTTCTGGGACATCAGTGCCGAGAAGTTCATGCAACGCATGGTGCGCGAGCACAAGGCTTTTTGGAATGACGACAGGATGAAGAAGGCAAAGGAATTGGGGATGAACCCAGCCGAAGTGTCCACATTGGCATCGATTGTGGAAGGGGAAACGGCATTGGCTGCCGACAAACCCATTGTGGCAGGGCTATACATCAACAGGTTGCGCCTCGACATGCCATTGCAAGCCTGTCCGACGGTGATATATGCCGTGGGCGATCCTACCCTGCAACGGGTGTTGTTCAAGCATCTGGAAATCGATTCTCCCTACAACACCTATAAATATAAGGGCCTTCCTCCTGGCCCCATAAGCATACCATCCATCCAAGGCATAGACGCGGTGCTGAACTACACGCATCATAATTATCTGTACATGTGTGCCAAGGAGGACTTTTCAGGCGGGCATTATTTCACTGCAAGCGGGGCACAACATGCGGCCAATGCACGCAAGTACCAGCATTCCATCGGCGAGTTCCTGGCAAAGAAACGGGCAAAGTAAGAATCGTGAAAATTACAGGCCACAAAGCTTTTCATTACAGGCCTGTAAATAAATTTTAGAGCACTCTAATTTTATTTTAGAGCACTCTAAATTTCATCGAGAGGCCAGTAAATTTATGCCAGTCGGTTCTTGAAAAAAGACTGGTTCCTTTTGCTTTAAAATGCTGGATGCATTTCATGAAAATACTGGGATTGTTTTGAAAAATTACTGGTTTCTCTCCAACTTCGACTGCAAGAAATTGCAGTGAGTTGCACTTGTGCTTGAAAATTGGGAACTGAACACTGAAAACCGGTCTTTACCGAAGGTCAGGAATGGGCTTGAAATCTTGTCCCTTCATTTTGCCTTGTGCTTCCAACCGATTTTGCAACCTTTCTTCATGGCACATAGAAGCGAGATGCCTGCACACAAATGCATCCACAAAAAAAGTCCTACAAACCACTGTTCTGCTTGAAGAGCCGGGAGTGGGTTTGTAGGACTTGGAGCATGGAGAGTATGCAACTTACATTTCGTTGCCTACCTTGCGGGCGCGCTGTGGCTTGTCGAGGTTGATGCCATCGGAAACACCTACTTCCACAAGGATGTTCCAGCCGGCACACAAATAAACGTATGGTTGCATTTCGCCTGCTTCAGGAACGATGACCGTGGTGAACGGAGTCGGCTTGGTGTCGATGGCTACCACGTGGACCTTGGCATTGCCAAACACGGTCTGGTATTTCGCGTATTCGCTTTCGATGGGATTGACAACAAACACGATGTCGCCTTCCTGCATCACTTCCTCAATGCCGTGGAGCGCATAAGTGCCCTCGAGGAAATCGCTCTTGCGACGGGTGATTTCGTTGGTCTTCAAGGTGAGCTCTTCGGCCACACCATCGTTCATGCCGGCGAAATAAATGGTTTTCGCTTCCTTCACCCATTCCACGATTTCTGCGGGAACATCGAGGGTGAGTGCCTGCTGCAACTTCTCGGGCAGACCAGCCAAGGCGGCCTTCATGTCCTTGCCAGCTACGTTCCAAATGACGCTTTCGGAGAACAATGTCTGCTCAACCACGCTCTTGGTGGCAGCGACAGCGTTTTCCCAACCGCAACCCAACACGTGGGCTTTCACGCAAGCGGCTTCGAGTGGAGTGTTCTCGTTGGCCGTCAGACCGAAGTAGCGGGTGTGTCCTTTTGCCTTGAGCGCATTGGCAAGCATCAGGGCCTCTTTGGTGCGTCCCGAATTGGAACCTATCAAAACAGCATATTTCGACAAGTCATATTCGCAGGCCTGGTGTGAACCTTCGGTTTGCACGTTGATGTCCAAGCCCCATGCCTTGGCTTTGCGGGAAGCATTTTTCGAGGGGAAAATCCGGCTTGAACCTTCGCCGGAAAACAAAAGGCGACCGGTTTCTGTTACCGCATCGGCCACGAACAATGAACTGTCGGGGTTGAACTTCTGAACAGTTTCCACTGTTCCCATCATTTCCTGTACTAAATAGTACTGAGCATACTTTTTGTCTGTTAGGTTCATTTCATTATGTTTTATGTGAAAAGATAACTTCAAAAATCCATCAGAAGGGTTGGCCGCTGAAAAATCATGCTGCAAAGGTACATAATTTTATCGACAATCATGTAGATGTGGTCTGATAAAAATTCTCGTTTTTGTTTGTCGAGGTGATTTGTTTTAGCTGAAAACATAAAAAAATGTCTTGGTCGTGCATCAATATTCGGAAATAAGTTGTATTTTTGCGGACGAAAAGAATAAATATTCAACATGAAGACAAAGACAGCCCGTTTGGAAACTATCAAAATGCTTATCTCGAGTCAGGAACTGAGCAGTCAGGAGGAATTGTTGCAAGCCTTGTCGGCCGAAGGATTTTCTTTGACTCAGGCAACGTTGAGCCGCGATTTGAAACAACTGAAAGTGGCAAAGGCTGCTACCATGGATGGAAAGTATGTGTATGTGTTGCCCAACAATACACTTTATAGACGGGTGACCGACCATGCAGTGTCCTATGACACAATGCACCAGACGGGCTATGTTTCTATGGAATTTTCGAACAATCTGGCTGTCATCAAAACCCGTCCGGGTTATGCCAGCAGTCTGGCATACGACATTGACAACAAGAATTTTCCGGAAATAATCGGTACCATAGCCGGTGATGACACCATTTTGCTGATCTTGAGTGAGCGCTGTAATCGTAGCAGCGTGAAGAATAGTTTGTCGCAAATAATTCCGAACATATAAAAACTTACATAAATGAAAGTAGAAGATATAGACGTGATGATAGCTGATGCCACGCACGAAGTTTACGTGGATGACATTCTGGATACCATCCGAGAGTCGGCCAAAGTACGTGGAACAGGTATTGCAGAGCGTACACATGAATATCTGACAACGAAAATCCGTGAGGGAAAGGCCATCATAGCCCTCGACGGAGAAACCTTTGCTGGATTTACTTACATAGAGTCGTGGGGCAATAGGACATACGTGGCCACTTCAGGTCTGATAGTCCATCCAGCCTACCGGGGAATCGGGCTTGCCCGACGCATCAAGGCTGCTTCGTTTCGCTTGGCGCGTATGCGTTGGCCGCATGCCAAGATTTTCAGCCTGACAAGTGGTGCTGCCGTGATGAAAATGAATACGGAACTGGGCTATGTGCCCGTCACCTTCAATGAACTGACCGACGATGAGGCCTTTTGGAAAGGATGCGAGGGCTGTACGAATCACAGTATCCTAGTGGAGAAAAAAAGGAAATTCTGCATCTGTACGGCCATGCTCTATGATCCGGAGCAACATAAGGGGGACAGTCAGGAGATTTGATATCATTGATTCATTAGTTAATTGAAATAGTAAGATGGAAAACAAGAAAAAAGTGGTAGTGGCTTTCAGCGGTGGCTTGGACACATCGTTTACGGTGATGTATTTGGCAAAGGAAAAGGGCTACGACGTATATGCGGCCTGTGCGAACACGGGCGGTTTCAGTGCCGAACAGTTGAAGACGAATGAAGAGAATGCCTATAAGCTTGGGGCAGTGAAATATGTCACTCTGGATGTGACACAGGAATATTATGCGAAGAGCCTGAAATATATGGTGTTTGGTAATGTGCTCCGAAATGGCACTTATCCGATATCAGTCAGCTCGGAACGCATTTTCCAGGCTCTTGCCATTGCCCGTTATGCCAATGAGATTGGAGCTGATGCGATAGCCCATGGCTCTACGGGAGCGGGTAACGACCAGATTCGCTTCGACATGACGTTCCTTGTGCTTGCGCCTGGTATTGAGATAATAACGCTCACACGCGACATGGCACTTACACGCCAGTTTGAGGTGGATTACCTCAATGAACATGGCTTCAATGCCGATTTCGCAAAGTTGAAGTATTCGTACAATGTGGGTATCTGGGGTACCAGCATTTGTGGCGGCGAAATTCTTGACTCGACACAGGGACTTCCGGAAAGCGCTTATTTGAAACAGGTGACGAAAACCGGTTCGGAGCAGTTGAGGCTGACTTTTGAGAAAGGTGAGTTGAAGGCTGTAAACGATGAGGCGTTTGATGATCCCATCAAAGCCATCCAAAAGGTGGAGGAGATAGGAGCTGCATACGGCATAGGCCGTGACATGCACATAGGCGACACAATCATTGGCATCAAGGGGCGTGTGGGTTTTGAAGCGGCTGCTCCAATGCTGATCATCGGTGCACACCGCTTCCTCGAAAAGTACACCTTGAGCAAGTGGCAGCAATACTGGAAAGACCAAGTTGCCAACTGGTATGGCATGTTCCTGCATGAAAGCCAATATTTGGAACCTGTGATGCGCGACATCGAGGCCATGCTGCAAGAGAGCCAAAGGAATGTGAATGGTACTGCCATTCTGGAACTTCGTCCGCTGTCGTTCTCTACCGTTGGTGTTGACTCCAAGGACGATCTGGTGAAGACAAAGTTCGGTGAGTATGGCGAGATGCAGAAGGGTTGGACGGCAGAGGATGCCAAGGGCTTCATCAAGGTGACCAGCACTCCTTTGCGTGTATATTACAACAACCACAAGGACGAGACCATCTGATGATGCACGTTTTGACGTTCATCGCTTGTAAGTACAACAAAGAGAGAATTTATGATTAAGGTAGGAATAATAGGTGGTGCCGGCTACACTGCGGGCGAGTTGATTCGGCTATTGCTCAATCATCCGGATGTGGAACTTGTGTTCGTGAACAGTACAAGCAATGCGGGCAATCCGCTTACGGCCGTGCACGAGGGTTTGTATGGCGAAACGGACATGTGCTTCACCGACGAAATGCCGTTCGATGCAGTTGATGTGTTGTTTTTCTGTACTGCCCACGGTGATACCAGGAAATTTATGGATACCCATGAACTTCCAGAGAATCTGAAGATAATCGACCTGAGCATGGATTATCGTCTGAAATCCGATGACCACGATTTTGTGTATGGCTTGCCAGAACTGAACCGACGCGCCATTTGTCACAGCAAGCATGTGGCCAACCCTGGCTGCTTTGCCACAGCCATTCAACTGGCTTTGTTGCCTTTGGCCAAGCAATTGATGCTCAACGACGATGTGATGGTGAATGCGATAACAGGAAGCACCGGAGCTGGAGTGAAACCCAGTGCGACCAGCCACTTCAGCTGGCGAAACGACAACATCAGCATTTATAAGCCGTTCGAACATCAGCATGTGCCGGAAGTCAAGCAGTCGTTGCAGCAACTGCAACAGAGCTTCCATTCGGAAATTGACTTTATTCCCTATCGTGGAAGTTTTGCGCGTGGCATCTTCTGTACGGTGGTCGTGAAAAACAAGGTCGGGATAGAAGAGCTGAAGCGTATCTACCGTGATTACTATGCTGAGGATTCGTTTGTGTTCGTGATAGATGAGCCGATTGACCTGAAACAGGTTGTGAACACCAACAAGTGCCTGATTCATTTGGAGAAACATGGCGACAAGTTGCTGATTGTCTCGTGTATCGACAATCTGGTCAAGGGCGCCAGCGGAACGGCCGTACACAACATGAACTTGCTGTTCAATCTGGAAGAAACCGTAGGACTGAAACTTAAACCATCTGCTTTCTGATTATGAAACTTTTTGACGTATATTCGCTGTTTGACATAAACATAGTAAAAGGCAAAGGATGCCGAGTGTGGGATGACAAGGGTCAGGAATACCTGGACCTGTACGGCGGTCATGCTGTGATTTCCATCGGCCATGCTCATCCACACTACGTGAAGAGAATCAGCGAACAAGTGGCCACACTTGGCTTTTACAGTAATTCCGTCATCAATGGCTTGCAACAGCAAGTTGCCGACGGCTTGGGGCGTTTGTCGGGTTATGATGACTATCAACTGTTTTTCATCAACAGTGGTGCCGAGGCCAACGAGAATGCCTTGAAACTCGCATCGTTCCACACGGGAAAGACCCGGGTCATTGCCTTCAACAAGGCGTTTCATGGCCGCACTTCGCTGGCTGTGGAGGTGACCAACAATCCGAAGATAGTGGCTCCGATAAACGACAATGGCCACGTCACTTTCCTTCCCTTGAACGATGTGGAAGCGGCAAGGCGAGAACTCGAAAAAGGTGATGTGTGTGCGGTGATTGTTGAAGGAATACAAGGTGTTGGTGGCATTCAGGTGCCGGAAGCGTCATTCCTGCAAGCGCTTAGTGACCTGTGCAAACAAACAGGCGCGGTGCTGATAGCCGATGAGATACAATCGGGTTACGGACGAAGTGGAAAATTCTTTGCCCACCAATATGCCGGTATTCGTCCAGACATCATCACGGTAGCCAAGGGTATTGGCAATGGCTTCCCGATGGGCGCTGTACTGATAAGTCCGGAGTTCATACCGGCAAAGGGACAACTTGGAACCACTTTTGGAGGAAACCATTTGGCGTGTTCTGCCGCTTTGGCTGTGCTTGAAGTCATGGAGCAGGAACATCTGGTGGAAAATGCCGCCAAGGTGGGAGCTTTCCTGATGGAAGGCTTGCAGGACATGAATCTCCCCCACGTGAAGGAAATACGTGGCCGGGGACTGATGATTGGCATAGAATTGGATGTGCCATACAAGGATGTCCGCAACCGTTTGCTTTTTGATGAGCATGTGTTCACGGGATGTGCCGGCACAAACACGTTGCGCTTGTTGCCTCCGTTGTGCATCCCGATGGATGATGCAGCACTATTCCTACAGAAAATAAAGAAGGTGTTGGAATGAAAATAGCAGTTATCGGCGCTGGCAATATGGGTGGCGCCCTCATCAAGGGCTGGGCGAAAAAAGGCTTGGCGAAGGACATGACCATAGTGGCCCGCACACAACAGACCCTTGACAGGCTCAAACAGGAATACGAGGACTTGCAGACAACCCTGGATGGTGCCGCAGCCGTGGCACATGCGGATGTGGTGGTGCTGGCCGTGAAACCCTGGTTGGTAGAAGGTGTCGTCAATACGCTTCGTCAATCATTGCATGCTTCTCGGCAAGTGATTGTATCCATAGCTGCCAACGTGGGTGTGGAAAAGTTGAATTCTTGGCTCGGATCCGATTTCAGATGTTGCTATGTGATGCCTAACATTGCAGCAGAATTTCATGAGGCAATGAGCTTTGTTGTGCCGGGTGACAATGTTTCTTCTGACGAGGTCAGTTCCATTTCGGACTTGTTTGCCCTTGTAGGCCGTGTGCAATTGTGCGATGAGAAAACGTTGGCGGCGGGTAATATGCTGGCAGGTTGTGGCATCGCCTACGTGATGCGTTTCATTCATGCCATGGCTGAGGGGGGCGTGGAAATGGGGCTGTACCCAGAGAATGCCCGCCAGATAGCCATGCAAACCATGCGGGGGGCTGTTGAGCTGCTTTCCGAGACAGGATTGCATCCGGCGGCGGCCATTGACAAGGTTACCACTCCTGGCGGACTGACCATCAAGGGCTTGAATGAGATGGATCATGCAGGTTTCAATTCGGCTGTGATTCGCGCTTTGAAGGCCGGCCTAAAGTGATGGTCATGCACAAACGTATAGTGATAAAGATTGGCAGCAATGTGTTGTCGAGGTCGAATGGAACGCTCGATGTGACTCGCATATCGGCTCTGGTGGACCAGATTGCGGAACTTCATCGGGCGGGGCATGAGATTGTGATTGTCTCATCAGGTGCTGTGGCTTCGGGTCGCAGCTTCCTCGCTGTCCAGGGCGAACTGGATAGTGTGGAACAACGCCAGTTGTTTTCGGCCGTTGGACAGGCAAGGCTCATCAACAGGTATTTTGAACTCTTTCACGACCAGAACATCTATGTGGGACAGGTGCTGACAACCAAAGACAATTTCCGTACGCCTGAGTTATATCGCAACCAACAACATTGCATGGAGGTGATGATTGACAATAAGGTGATTCCTATCGTGAATGAAAACGACACTGTCAGCCTTACAGAACTCATGTTTACCGACAACGACGAGTTGTCGGGATTGATAGCCAACATGATGCATGCCGATTTGCTGGTTATCCTGAGCAATGTGGATGGAGTGTTTGATGGAGATGTCAGCAATCCTGCGTCGAAGGTCATACCAGTGGTGAAACCGGATGATGACCTTTCGGATTACATCCGCAATGAAAAGTCGGCTTTCGGACGAGGTGGAATGTTGACGAAGAGTTCTGTGGCCCGGCAAGTAGCCGCGGAGGGAATAGCAGTCATCATTGCTAACGGAAAGCGCGATGATGTGTTGCTACACATCATTGACGGAGGTAATACGATACCATATACTCTTTTTCTCCCCCAAAAATCATAATCCAAAAACATTTATGGCTGTGATTGACTATAATCAGTATTTTGTGGCGGCTCGAAATGCCTACCATGATTTGTCGTTCGTGTCGGATGAAGCAGTCAACGGTGTGTTGAACGCCTTGGCTGATGCTATCGGGGCTCGGACTGGCGAGATTCTCGAAGCGAACAAGTGTGATTTGCTTCGGATGGAAACTTCCAATCCAAAATATGACAGACTGAAACTTACAGAAGAACGTATCGTCGGCATAGCCAATGGCGTCCGGCAGGTGGCAGGCTTGTCATCACCAGTAGGACGGATACTTTGGCAGAATCGCCGCCCCAATGGTTTGGACATCGTTCAGCGGAGTGTGCCATTCGGGGTTGTAGGCATTGTTTATGAAGCACGTCCCAATGTCACTCCTGATGTGTTTTCGCTGTGCTTCAAAGCAGGAAATGCCTGTGTGTTGAAAGGGGGAAGTGATGCGGCGGACAGTAATGGGAAATTTGTCGAGATTATCCGTCAGGTCTTGGTGGAACATGGCATTTCGCCTGATACTGTGTGTCTGCTTCCTTCTGGCCATGACAGTACTACGGCATTGCTTCATGCCAATGGGTTGGTGGATCTGGTGATTCCACGTGGTGGACGCAGTCTCATTGACTATGTCAGGCGCGAGGCTTCTGTCCCTGTCATTGAAACGGGCGCTGGTGTGTGTCATGCTTACTTTGACGGGGCTGCCGACCTTGACAAGGGCATTGCCATCGTCACAAACGCCAAGACACGCAGGGTGAGTGTTTGCAATGCACTCGACTGCTTGCTGGTCCATCAGAGCCGTACCAACGATTTGCCGGCATTGTGTGCGAAATTGGCTGAGGCTAAGGTGACATTGTATGCCGATGGCTTGGGCTATCATGCCTTGAAAAATCATTATCCCGACTCGTTGTTGCGAGAAGCCACTGAAAGTGACTTCGGAACGGAGTTCCTTGACTATAAAATGGCTGTCCGGGTGGTTGGTTCGGTTCGTGAAGCAGTCAGTCACATAGCCCAATATGGGTCAGGACACAGCGAATGTGTCATTACGGAAGATGATGCCGTGGCAGACTATTTTCTGACTGCCGTCGATGCGGCTTGCGTATATCACAACGTACCAACATCGTTTACCGACGGTGGCGAGTTTGGATTGGGAGCAGAAATAGGCATCAGTACCCAAAAACTTCATGCCCGTGGTCCCATGGGACTGGAGGCACTGAACACTTATAAATGGATCATTAAAGGAAACGGACAAATAAGGTGACAAACATGAAAACCTATACCAACGTATTTGACTTGGGCAATTTGGATGTTGCCCTTAAAGAAGCTTTTGAAATCAAGAAAAACCGGTATCAATTCGAGCAGTTGGGCCATCACAAGACGTGCCTGCTCATATTCTTCAATAACAGTCTCCGTACCCGCCTGAGCACTCAGAAGGCAGCCCGAAACCTTGGCATGGATGTGATTGTGCTCGATGTGAACCAAGGTGCGTGGAAGCTCGAAACTGAGCGTGGCGTCGTGATGGACGGCGACAAGAGCGAACATCTGCTTGAGGCGATTCCTGTGATGTCGCAATATTGTGACATGATAGGAGTACGTAGTTTTGCACGTTTTGAAAGTCGCGAGGATGATTATACGGAGAAAATACTCAACCAGTTTATCCGTTATAGTGGTAAGCCGGTCTTTTCGATGGAGGCCGCAACAGGACATCCATTGCAGGCTTTTGCCGATTTGATAACAATCGAGGAAAACAAAAGGACAGACCGACCAAAGGTGGTACTTACTTGGGCTCCTCATCCCAAAGCCCTGCCGCAAGCTGTGCCCAACTCATTCGCAGACTTTATGAATGAAGCCAATGTTGATTTCGTGATCACTCACCCAAAAGGTTATGAACTCGATCCGAAGTTCGTGCGTGGTGCTCGTGTGGAGTACGACCAGCGCAAGGCCTTTGAAGGAGCTGATTTCATTTATGCCAAGAACTGGAGTTGCCCTGGTGTGAGCAATCCTGCCGATTATGGAAAGGTGTTGCTGAAAGACATGAGCTGGACTGTCGATGCGGAGCACATGAGTTGGACGAACAACGCTTTCTTCATGCATTGCTTGCCCGTCCGTCGCAACATGATTGTTACTGATGATGTGATTGAGGCTCCTACATCGTTGGTGATTCCTGAGGCAGCCAATCGGGAGATTTCGGCAACTGTGGTATTGAAGCGATTGCTCGAATCTCTGGTACAGTAGTTTGTTCTCAGTATCCAGTTCTCAGTATTCAGTTTCCAACCCTTAGTTTTCAGTTCTCAATATGTCGGATATGACAGCCATCAAGTTTTTTGTATGTCCGGTTTGTGGAAATGTTGTGTGTGGTATGGGTAACGTGCAATTGGATTGTCATGGACATCATCTGGAACCACATGAAGCCAAGTCTCCCAAAGGGAGGTTCGAATATAGGGTGGAAATGGTTGAAGATGAATATTTCGTTGCTGTGAACCATGAAATGACGAAGCAGGATCATATCGCATTTATGGCTGCAGTATCTCCAGAGAGGATCCAACTTGTACGGTTATTCCCAGAGGGACCGGCTGAGGCTCGTTTCGCGAAAAGTATGGTTCGCGACATCTATTTTTTCAGTGTTCAAGACGGACTCTTCAAGTTTAGTCCAAGATAGGCGCGCTGTTTGGATGTTGTCTCGTTGCCACCATGCGTCCCATCTGTGACAAGTTGGCGGACTCGTGCTTTTCTTGCTGACATTTTGGCAACTTTGGTGCTTTGGCAAATCCTTTGCCTTAAACATAGGTGAAAGGAGAACAAAGATATGATGAACAACAATCAACCCCAGGATGACAAAGCATTAGGCAAATATGCAATCAATCTGATAGAAGCAGCCAAAAATGGCAAACTCGACCCTGTGATTGGTCGAGATGATGAAATTCGGCGCGTGTTGCAGATTCTGTCGCGTCGTACCAAGAACAATCCTATCCTGATAGGTGAACCTGGCACAGGAAAGACTGCCATTGTGGAAGGACTGGCTCAACGAATACTCAGAGGTGATGTGCCTGAAAATCTTCGCAACAAACAGCTTTTCTCACTCGATATGGGCGCTCTGATAGCTGGTGCCAAGTATCAAGGTGAATTTGAGGAACGTTTGAAGAAGGTAATCAATGAAGTGGTGGAGGCAGCAGGTAACATCATCCTTTTCATTGATGAAATCCACACGTTGGTAGGTGCTGGTCAGACATCGGGAGCCATGGATGCTGCGAATATCCTGAAACCGGCATTGGCTCGTGGCGAATTGCGGAGCATCGGAGCAACCACCTTGGATGAATACCAAAAATATTTTGAAAAGGATAAAGCCCTCGAACGACGTTTCCAGACGGTGATGGTGAATGAGCCAGACACCCTTAGCAGCATCAGCATTTTGCGAGGTCTGAAGGAGAGATATGAAAACCATCACAAGGTCCGCATCAAGGACGAGGCCATCATTGCCGCCGTGGAACTCAGCAATCGATACATCACAGAGCGTTTCTTGCCCGACAAAGCCATTGACCTGATGGACGAGGCTGCAGCGAAACTGCGTATGGAGCGCGATAGCTTACCTGAAGAATTGGATGAGATAGAACGTAGGCTGAAGCAGTTGGAAATAGAACGTGCGGCCATCAAACGGGAAAAGGATGAGGCCAAATTGTTGGAACTGAACAACGAGATAGACCGATTGAGCAAACAGGACAGGCTGTGGCGCACGAAATGGGAGGCTGAGCGCGCTTTGGTGAACCGCATCCAACAGAACAAGCAAAGCATCGAACAACTTCGGTTTGAAGCAGATAGGGCTGAGCGTGAGGGCAACTATGCGAAAGTGGCGGAAATCAGGTATGGCAAATTGAAGGAACTTGAGGATAGCATCCAGCAAACACAAGCCGAACTGAAACTCAAGCAGGGCGGTGATGCCATGGTGAAGGAGGAAGTGACGGCGGAGGACATCGCAGATGTCGTGTCGCGTTGGACGGGCATTCCCGTCAACAAGATGTTGCAAAGCGAACGCGAAAAGTTGTTGCATCTCGAGGCCGAATTGCATAAACGCGTAATCGGACAAGATGAAGCCATTCAGGCCGTAGCCGATGCGGTGAGACGTAGCCGTGCCGGTTTGCAAGACCCGAAACGCCCGATAGGCAGCTTCATTTTCATGGGGACAACTGGCGTGGGGAAAACAGAACTGGCGAAAGCACTTGCTGATTACCTGTTCAATGACGAATCGTTGATGACACGCATTGACATGAGTGAATATCAGGAAAAATATACGGTGAGCCGACTTATCGGAGCTCCTCCAGGATATGTAGGCTACGATGAGGGGGGGCAGCTTACCGAGGCTGTTCGGAGAAAGCCGTATTCCGTTGTGTTGTTCGACGAACTTGAAAAGGCTCATCCTGATGTGTTCAATGTACTCTTGCAGGTGCTTGATGATGGCCGACTGACCGACAATAAAGGCCGGACCGTGAATTTCAAGAACACCATCATCATCATGACCTCGAACATGGGACAGGAGTATCTGAAAACACTTCGTCCGGAGTTCCTCAACCGTATTGATGGAATCATCGACTTCCGACCCCTTCAGAAAGAAGAGATTCGAGAAATTGTGAAGTTGCAGATAGCAGGCCTTAATCGGATGCTGAGGGACAATGATGTGAGCATAGAACTGACCGAAGGGGCTTTGGAATTCCTCGCTATGGAAGGTTATAATCCACAGTTCGGCGCGCGGCCCGTCAAACGCGCTATCCAGCAATATCTGCTCAATGAATTGTCGAAGAAATTGTTGGCACAAGAACTTGACAGGAGTAAACCGATTGTTGTGGATGCTGAAGATGGTCGGTTGTCGTTCCACAACTAGAAGTCGATTTTGAAATCATTGATAAGATGTAATGTTTGAATTCAAATAAGTCGTAGGTTTCACAAACGAAGGTGATGTTTTTTTTGCAACCCTGTGCGCAAACGCATGGGGTTGCAATGGATATTGACAGGGTGGTGTCAGGGCTTTCTTTCCGTGTAAAACAACTAATTATGACTTGTTTTTCACGGAAAATGAGTAAAAAATTACAATAATTTCGCAAAAATGAGCAGATGACATAAATAATTTGTATCTTTGAGCGAAATTTGGAAAATTAATGAAGGCTATTACGCGTCTGGGGTTGATTTGCTGTTTGCTCCATTTTCTTGCGGGCTGTTCGGCTTGGAATAAGGAGTTTGTGAAGAGTATAGTGTATGAGGAATTACATGACTCGATTTTGCCTATTCCACAAGACGGGACGCCACGCTGTGTTTTCAGTGCTACGATTGCCTTTTTCGATTCTTACAACGACAAGGCCCGTGCGCTGAATGCCCAAATTGCCAACTGTATTCTGGGGACTGATGGCAATGTCACGCATATGGGGCCTCAAAAAGCTGTGGAGAAGTTTCGTGACGATTTTTTCCAACTCTATAATGATGAGGTGGCTCCGTTGGTGCAAAGTGATTTCGCGGATGGAATGCCTGTGGCGGAAATGCCCGAGTGGTATAGCATCGCTCGCAATGTAAAGACAAGGCTTTTTTGTGGACGAGACAGTGTGGTGTGCTACGAACTCGGCATTGCCGATGATAGAGGGGGAGCTCATCCAAGCACATATTTGTTTTGGTACAATTTCGATATGCGTAATGCAACGTTGATAACGCCGGCAAATTATCTCGACGTGAATGCTGCAGGCCTGAAAACGTTACTCGAGGAGGAATTGGTAAAGGTTGTTGCCGAGAAGACTGACGACGAAATAGCCAATATGGATGAGCTGAAAAAAGAATATGGCATTCCCTATGGCGACAGTTTGTACATACCAGAGAATTTCATGCTGAAAGAGAGTTGTGTGAGCTTTCTGTTCAATCGATATGAGATAGCCCCTTATGCTTTGGGCGATATCCAACTGGAAATTCCTTACGATAAGATAAAGCCTTACCTTAGGAAACAAGATTAGCTGTTATGATAGACATTATTCTGAAATATTTTCCAAACTTGTCAGAGCGTCAGCGACAACAGTTTGGTGCCCTTGAAGCGCTTTACACTGATTGGAACGCGAAAATTAATGTGATTTCGCGCAAGGACATACAGAACCTTTACGAACATCATGTGCTACATTCGTTGGGAATAGCCAAGATGCTGTGTTTCAAGCCGGGCACGCGTGTAATGGATTTAGGGACAGGAGGCGGATTCCCTGGCATACCTTTGGCCATAATGTTTCCCGAATGCCAATTCCACTTGGTGGATAGCATAGGCAAGAAAATCCGTGTGGCTACCGAGGTGGCTCAGGCCATAGAACTGCAAAATGTCACCTTGGCTCATTGCCGTGCGGAAGAGGTGAAGGAAAAGTATGATTTCGTGGTAAGTCGTGCCGTCATGCCACTTGCCGACCTGATGAAACTCATTCGCAACAATTTCGCAAAGGAACAACACAATGCCTTGCCGAATGGTCTCATTTGCCTAAAAGGGGGAGAACTTGAACATGAAATCCTTCCATATAGGAAAATAGCCCTGGCGCAGGAATTGTCAAAGGATTTTGAGGAAGAATATTTCAAAACAAAAAAGGTGGTTTATGTTCCTGCAAAAGTTTGAATTCAACATGTTGCCTGTCAATAGCTATCTTATTTGGGACGAAGCCAATGAGGCAGCTATTATTGATGCTGGCATGTATTTCCCGGCTGACTTTGCTTCGTTGGCATCGTTTGTGGACACTCACAAGCTACATCTTACACATCTGTTGTGCACACACCTGCATTTCGACCACACTTTTGGCAATGCCTTCATGCTTCGTGAGTATGGTTTGAAGGCTGAGGCGCATGAGGCAGACTTGGCATGGCTGACCGACATAAACACCGCCCAATGCAATATATGGGGAATACCCTTACATGATACATGGCCAGCCGTTGGAAAATGGTTGCATGATGGTGACCAGATTTCGGTAGGAAACATGACGCTGCGTGTGATTCACGTACCAGGGCATTCAGAAGGGGGATTGGCATTCTATGATGAAACTGACAGTTGTATTTTCACAGGCGACACGCTTTTTGAGGGGAGCATGGGGCGGACTGATTTGAAAGGTGGATCGTTCGAGAAAATCGTCCAGTCTCTTCATAAGTTGAGCACTATCCCTGACAACACGATAGTCTATCCTGGACATGGCAATTCCACAACCATCAAAGCCGAAAAACAGCAAAATCCCTATATGAAGTAGAAAACGTAAACAACAATCAAAAATAAAAAAACAATGGATTTATTGACCGAACGACACAACGGCATCAACTTAACGGAACAGCAGGTGATGCTCGAAAAAATTGGAGTTGGCTCACTCGATGAGTTGATAGATAAGACTATCCCTGCAAACATTCGTTTGCAGAAGCCACTTGAACTCGACCAAGCCATGACCGAACGTCAGTTTGCCGAACACATCAATATGTTGGCCAGCAAAAACAAACCTTACACTTCATACATTGGCTTGGGATGGTACGACACGATTACTCCGGCTGTCATTCAGCGCAACATTTTCGAGAACCCTGTTTGGTACACTTCGTACACCCCTTATCAAGCCGAGGTGTCGCAGGGACGTTTGGAGGCCTTGATGAATTTCCAAACTGTTATTTCGGATCTTACAGCCATGCCACTGGCCAACTGCTCGTTGCTCGATGAAGCTACTGCGGCGGCCGAAGCTGCGACCATGATGTACGGATTGAGGTCGCGTGAACAGCAAAAAAACGGAGCAAACGTGTTGTTTGTCGATGAAAACATCTATCCTCAGAATTTGGCTGTCATCCGAACACGTGCCATTCCTCAGGGAATGCAGGTGAAGGTGGGTGATTGGAAAAACTGTGAATTCACGACTGATTTGTTTGGATGTGTCTTGCAATATCCCAATGCGCAAGGACGTGCTGAAGACTACAGCGCATTTGTCGAAAAAGCCCACGAGGCAGGATGCAAGGTTGCGGTTGCTGCCGACATCTTGGGTCTGGCTTTGCTCACGCCTCCAGGAGAGTGGGGGGCCGACATTGTGTTTGGTAGCACCCAGCGTCTGGGTACGCCCTTGTTCTATGGCGGGCCTTCTGCTGCATATTTTGCCACTCGCGATGAATTCAAGCGAAACATGCCGGGCAGAATCATAGGGCTCTCCAAAGACAAATATGGGAAACTCTGTTACAGATTGGCCTTGCAAACACGTGAGCAGCATATCAAGCGCGAAAAAGCTACATCAAACATCTGTACGGCACAGGCATTGTTGGCTGTAATGGCGGGTATGTATGCCGTATATCATGGTCAGGAGGGTATTCGTAACATAGCGAAACGTATTCATGGTTATGCGGAATGTTTTGGCAAGGTCATTGCAAAAATGGGTTATGCACAGGAGAATGACGTGTTTTTCGATACGGTGTATGTGAGTATGCCTAAGGATGTCACTGTCGATCAACTCCGACAAAATGCGTTGGTTGCATGTATTAATCTCAGATATTGTGACGCTAACCATGTGGCTATCAGCTTTGATGAAGTGACCGACGATGAAAAGTTCCAGAAACTGCTTGATGTGTTTGCGTCCACTGCCGAATGTGCGTCCGTACAAGTTGCAAATGTCGAGGAAAGGGATGTTCAGGGTAAGTTGGCAAGAACTTCGACATATCTTACGCACGAAATCTTCGAATGTTATCACACAGAAACAGAGATGATGCGTTACATCAAGCGTCTTGACCGTAAAGACATTTCGCTTGCTCACTCTATGATTTCGCTCGGATCGTGCACTATGAAACTGAATGCCGCAGCGGAAATGCTTCCTCTCAGCAATGCTGCATTCATGAATATCCATCCATTGGTTCCGGTAGGTCAGGCTGCCGGCTATCAGGAACTCATTTCCAACTTGAGCCGGCAGTTGAAAGTCATTACAGGTTTTGCCGGTGTCACATTCCAACCAAACTCAGGAGCCGCCGGTGAATATACGGGTTTGCGGATAATCCGTGCATATCTTGAGAGCGTAGGCCAAGGACATCGAAACAAGATTCTGATTCCAGCTTCGGCGCACGGCACAAATCCTGCTTCAGCGGTACAATGTGGATATACCACCATCACCTGTGCTTGTGATGAGCGTGGCAATGTGGATGTGGAGGATTTGCGTCAGAAAGCCGAAGCCAACAAAAATGAGTTGGCAGCTCTGATGATCACTTACCCGAGCACACATGGCATTTTCGAACCGGAAATAGCGAAAATATGCGATATTGTTCATGCTTGTGGCGCTCAAGTCTATATGGATGGTGCAAACATGAATGCCCAGGTTGGTTTGACCAACCCAGGAAGGATTGGTGCGGATTGTTGTCACCTGAATCTGCATAAAACCTTTGCGAGCCCTCACGGAGGTGGTGGCCCGGGCGTTGGTCCAGTCTGTGTCGCCACTCATTTGGTGCCATTCTTGCCAAAACATGTAGCTTGGGGTGACTCGACAAATGAGGTAAGTGCGGCACCATACGGCAGTGCTGGAATATTGCCAATAACCTATGCGTATATTTGCATGATGGGCGAGGCCGGATTGACACGTGCGACAAAGACAGCCATCCTCAACGCCAACTATCTTGCAGCATGCTTCAAGGATAATTATGGCATTGTATATAGTGGTGCAACGGGATTCGTGGGTCACGAAATGATATTGGAGTGCCGCCCTATCCATCAGGTTACGGGTATTACCGAAACCGACATTGCAAAACGCCTGATGGATTATGGTTATCATGCTCCAACACTTAGTTTCCCCGTTCATGGTACTCTGATGATTGAACCGACCGAGAGTGAAAGTCTTTGGGAACTAAATAATTTCATTGATGTAATGTTAAATATATTTAAAGAGATTGAGGAGGTTGCCAATGGTACTTACAGCAAGGATGATAATGTGCTTGTAAATGCTCCACATCCTGAGTATGAGGTTGTTGCGGATGAATGGAAACATTCATATACCCGTGAAAAAGCTGTTTATCCTATCGAATCTGTGCGCGAAAACAAGTTTTGGATCAATGTTTCGAGGGTAGATAACGCATTGGGCGACAGAAAACTTTTTGCCACACGTTATGGAATGTTTGAATAATTATATTACCTTTGCCGCAAAATAAAAATATTAAGTAGATAGTTATCATGAGGTTGAAGGGTAAGAACAGCGATCGGTCCAAGACTATTTTGTGGTTTGTCGTGACCGTTACCGCTATCCTTATTATCATAAGTTTCATTCCGCCAATCACGATTGGGGGGATGAAACTCAAACGCGTCAATGTGTTGTCTGTTCTTATTGATTTTCATGATTCTATTGTTTCCAATCAGACTTCTGCTGATATCCTTGACACTACATGCCTGAACGAAAGTTCGGCATTGGCTTTCCTTGATGCACAGTTGGGTAGCAAAGGGGGAAATGACTATTTGGCTTTATTGTCCGATTCGTCCGCGGCGGACTCGTTACTTGGAAATGCTGGCCAAGCGTCGGATCCACTCCGCGCAGGAGGCAATGTCGTTCAACTTTCCGATGAAGACAATGTCATGCTCTCATCGGTTGACTCCTTGACACAATGCGCCACTGAAAGTGAAGCACCAGTCTATGAGTTCAATCATGCCGGCATAGAGGATTATAGTCATAATGGTGAGATGATTGACCGCTTCTTGCGAGCTTTGACCGTTGATAGCAAAACACGCAACGTCCGTATTGCATTCTTGGGCGATTCTTTCATCGAAGGTGACATTTTGACTTCTGATTTCCGCCGTCAGCTACAAAGCGAGTATGGGGGAGAGGGACTGGGTTTCATTCCATTTGCCGACCCTATTGGCAAGTACAGACCACTTATCAATCAGGAATTTTACAACTGGACATGCTATAATCTGCTCCGCAAAAAGAATGTTCCAGCCAAATACAAAAACGATTTTTATGTAAGCGGATATGTGAGTGTGCCAAAGCCTGGTGCAGTTGCTACGTTCACCCCTCGTTCCTCTAAACAGGGTTCATCCTCTCTTTCCTCGGCGCGGATTATCTTTAAGAACCGCGGTGAAACCGAGATGAAAGTCATTGTCAATAACGCTGATACATTGGATTTCGTTCTTCAACAGAAGGAAGAGGTGCAGCAAATCAACATACATGAACAGAACATCCGTTCATTAACTGTTAAATTGCCCAAATGCAATGAGTTCATTGGCTATGGGGTTGTGTTTTTGGGAGAAAAAGGTGTGAATGTCGATAATTATGGTTTGCGTTCCAATAGTGGATTGAACATGTTTTCCACCGAACTTTCTGTCAATCAGCAAATCAATGACATGTTGCATTATGATTTAGTTGTTATGGAATATGGCTTGAATGCTCTTCGGAAGGATGTCACCAATTACGACTATTATGCGTCTAAGCTTGAGAGGCTTGTTGATTACATAAAGATTTGTTTCCCCAAAAGTGCAATATTGCTCATCAGTGTAGGGGATATTGGCATGAAAAAGGATAATACTATCATTACGGCACCAGCTGTAAAGCCAATGGTAAAGGCTCAGCGCAAGATAGCCAAAAATAGCAGAGTAGCTTTTTGGAATCTTTTTAGTGCAATGGGAGGAGAGAACTCCATTCAGCGTTTTGTGTCGAACGGGTGGGCTGCGAAGGATTATTTGCACATCAATCATAAAGGTGGACATGAGATATCGAATCTATTGATTCGTGTTCTGAACGATCAGTTGAACTTGTACGAGCAAAAGACAATTGGGAAAAACAAGGAATATGTCGAAGAAGCAGCTATTTAGCAATTACCTTAATAGTTTGTCGGTGAAGCATGAATCACCTGAAAGGCAGAGCACAACCGACAACGAAGATTTGTTTGCACCCGATAACGACGTGCATGATTCTGTAGTCAATAACCATAATAAATTTAAAAACATGAAATTGGGTAGTACATCAAGCGTGCAGCAGGCCGAAAACATGCAAAAGGCCATTATTACGAAAGATATGATTATTACTGGGTCTGTCGAGGTCATTTCCGATATGAACATTTATGGCGTGGTACATGGCAATGTTATTAGCCAGGGCAACCTTTTGGTGGCAGGCTTGGTGGAAGGCGATATCATGACGAAAGGGCTGACCATTGAAACCTCCAAGATGCAGGGCAATATTGCAGCCAACGATTACATTGAGATTTGTGAAAATTGTGAGATTGAAGGTGATATTACGTCTAAAGACATCATAATCAATGGCACAGTGAGGGGAAACATAAAAGCTTCTGGCCATGTTGCATTGAAGGAAAAGGCTATTGTGACAGGTGACTTGCACACTGGTTCGTTGGAGATTATGAAAGGTGCCGTTATGAATGGAAAGGTAACCTTTTCTACCGTTCCAGCTGAATAAGGTATGTTCGACATAGAGTCGTTCCTTAATTTTTGGCATTATGATGCAAACAACCCTTTGCTGTTTACTTCAAAGGGTTTTTTGATATTGTTCACTGTCTTCTATTGCATATATTACAACATCCAGAAGCATTTCAATCTGCGTGTCGTATATGTGACTTTGTTTTCGGTATATTTCTATTATCTCACAAGTGGCTTTTATTTTTGGTTGCTTGTGCTCATCTCCTTTACCGACCATAGTATAGGTTTTTTCATATATAACACAAAAACGGAGTGGCGACGAAAATTATTGCTTTCGCTCAGTCTGCTCATCGATTTGGGCATACTTTGTTATTTCAAATACACGAACTTCTTGCTTGAGATGGTTGACAATCTTGCCAATCGTCCATTCGAGGCAAGAAGCATTTTTTTGCCCGTTGGCATTTCATTTTTTATCTTCCAGTCGTTAAGCTACGTCATTGACATTTATAGGCGGCAGTTGCGTCCTACTGAGAAATGGGTCGATTTCATGTTTTTCCTGTCATTTTTCCCACAGTTGGTGGCAGGCCCCATCGTTCGGGCGCGTAATTTCCTTCCCCAAATTGTCACGCGACCCATTACGACGTGGCAGATGTTCAACAAGGGATTGGTACTCATTCTGATGGGACTTGTCAAGAAAGTGTTCATCTCTGATTTCATCAGTATCAATTTCGTTGATCGTGTTTTCGATAGCCCCATGCAGTATTCGGGATTTGAAAACCTAATGGGCATTTACGGCTATGCCTTGCAGATATATTGCGATTTTTCCGGATACACCGACATCGCAATAGGCATAGCTTTGATGCTTGGATTTCATTTTCCCGAGAACTTCAACATTCCTTATCGTTCAGCCACCGTCACCGAGTTCTGGCATCGTTGGCACATGTCGCTTTCCACGTGGTTGAGGGATTATCTGTACATCTCGTTGGGTGGTAATCGCAAGGGGCGTGTACGTACTTACATCAATCTTATGTTGACAATGTTGTTGGGAGGTTTATGGCACGGAGCCGCGTGGCGTTTTGTGATATGGGGAGGTTTGCATGGCTTGGCATTGTGCGTCCATAAAGTTTGCCTGAAAGTGTTTCCTGCGTGGAAAGTCAATGGTAGCGACATGAAACCCCTGCACCAATTTCTTTCTACATTTTTCACATTTCATTTCGTTTGTTTCTGCTGGCTTTTTTTCCGCGCATCCGATATGGAAGTGGTTCGCGAGATGCTTTCCCAAATCCTTACCGACTTTGATGTGAACATCGCAATGGTTTCTATTGCCAACCAGTGGAAGGTGTTTGGTGTTATTCTGTTTGGATATATTGTCCATTTTGTTCCAGAAGAATTTAACATCCGTCTCAAGGATATTTTTTATGGTATTCCCATTTGGGGTAAGATAATGATCAGTGTGGTGGTACTATGGGCAATCATCCAAGTGCAGTCGAGCGATATGCTGCCGTTTATTTATTTCCAATTCTAATATGGTTCATTATGAGTAAAGCAGATTTCACACGTTGGTCGGTTTTCCGTCAGCAACGCCAGCAAGAGCAGCAGGCAAAGGCATTGGCAAATTTCAAGCTCAATCTGGTGGGGTTGGTGATTTCAATTCTGTGTTTTGTAGTGTTTTCTTCAATGGTAGTGTTGCAGACATTCGAACAGCAGAAAATACTGATACTTCTCATGGCTGCATCCCTCGGAGGAATCGTGTTTTTCTGTCGTACATTAAGCCCTATTCGCAAAGGACTTTATGCGGTCATCTTGACGAAGTTCATACTTTGTTATGCCATCTTGGCCGTTTATTTGTACATTCATGCAGGCAAATACGACATCACCGATTGGATTCTCATCGCCGTATTGATAGTGATACCATTGGCCGACTTTCCTAAACTAAGGAACGTGCGATAATCAGTTCTGCTATCTTGAGCTTTTAATCAGAAGCAGTTTGATATCACTTACTTTTCATCGAATGATTTCCGATAATCTATTGGTTCTGAATGGTTGAAACAAAAGGGGCAAAAGCAGGAAAATACTGGGTTTTGTCAAAAATCATGGGGCGTTTTTAGAAGTTGACATGCAAATTGTAGATTGAAAATCCGAGTCGGTATTTGCTGTGACTTCGCGACTTGATTCGAACCATACCGCTTTCCTTGACTTTGTTATTTGCCCTCAAAATACCTTTTTGTTTAAGGAATCAATCAGGCTCATTCGAAACTAGTGGTCAGTAAAACCTAAAAGCAGTTTGTTGAAACCTCTTAATCTGCTATAAACAACATTGTTACAGGAGCACATTTATCAACTTTTAGACTTTACAGACTACTAGTTTCTTCTCCTCCCCACTTGCTCTCCGTTATGGAGGAAAGGAAACTGGCAATTGGCAACTGAAAAACAAGACATCACCGTAAGGATTGCCTCAATGGCATATATTCTTGGTGCTTCCAGTGTATTAATCTCTTCTTTATGGTAAGGGCTGATGGCAGAAGGAAGTTATTTCCATTAATAGATGTTAAAACACAGCTCGATTTAAGGCTTTTATGGCTTGTAATGGCAGGCATCTTCTACAAACTGTATTACTTTGTAACTGAAAAAGCGATACGGCAATATGAGACGAAAAGAAACTACACTCAGTAAAACGGAATACGACATCATGTCCATTCTGTGGAATATCAACCATTCTGCATCAGTGCGCGAAATCTATGAGCACATTCAAGATCCAAAGCCCGCCTATACTACTCTGGCCAACGAGATGCGGACACTTTTTGAAAAGGGATTTGTGGATTACTTCAAGAAAGAGGGTGAGGGTAAGACACACCGTTACATTGCGAAAGTGGGTCGGGCTGAATACATCCGTCGTTCGATGCAGGATGTGAAGAAAGACTTTTTCGGTGGAAGTTTCCGATCCATGCTTTGCTTTTTTATCAAGGAAGAGAATCTCTCGGAAGAGGAGTTGCGTGGCTTCCTGCATGATATGGAATCTGAATCGTCTTCTCCTTATCGTATATGATCCACTTGCTTATCTATGCCATCAAGTCGGCCATCGTGCTTACACTGATGCTGTTGCCGGGAATTTTGCTGATGTTTCGCGAGAAAATGTTTTGCGTGAATCGCCTGACGTTACTTGTCATCTTGACGCTGAGCGTTGGTTTGCCTTTGTGCAACTTCTCCTTTCTTTCTGTGGACGAAGTGACTGCTGTTCAGACTATCGAGCGGGATTTGCTGCAAGCTGGAATCCCCATTGAAAATTCGTGTTTGATGCCAGAGGTAGATGTCGCATCGCGTTTCCCATGGTTCTACATCGTAAGTGTATGCTATGTCGTTGGAGTTGTCGTTGTCGTTGGCATTCGTTTGTATGAGGTGTTCTCGATGGGTCGTATCATTCGTCATGGCAGTATTTGGTCGAAGGATGAGTCCGATGGTATCCGCATCTTCTGCCATGCCGGTCAGATTGCGCCCTTCAGCTGGTTGCGTAGCATTGTTATCAGTTCACAGGATTACAGTGAAAGTGGTCGTGCGATAATCCTTCACGAGAAAGCACACGTCTTGCATCGTCATTCGCTCGACATCTTCCTGCTTACCTTCGTCGAGGCTCTGCAGTGGTGGAATCCTTTTGTATATCTGTTAGGGATATATTTGCGCGACATACATGAGTATGAGGCCGATGACTATGTGCTCAGTCAAGGTGTTTCATGCCACGACTATTTTCAATTGGTAATCAGGAAAGCTGTTGGTGCCAACTCTTATACTTTTGTCAACAATTTCAATCACAGTTTAACAAAAAAGCGTATTATTATGATGATGAAGCCAACCCCCAAGTCGTGGATGTGCAGCCGAATGCTGTATGTCATTCCCATGGCTACTTTGGCACTCAGTGCCTTTGCCACGTCAGAGTTCAAAACCGTCAGCGAGAGTATAGTGGAGATGGAGAAAGTACCGACGGTTTCGGTGACGACAACCGACATCTCACCAATTGTCGAAGTCGGTGGAAAAGCGAAAATGATGATCAATCGTCGTGGCAAGATTCTGTTTTCTCCCGATGAATCAAGCGGATTAAGGCCTGTCGATGCCGCAGAGCTGATGGCTGCTGTCAAAGCCATTGACAGGGATTGCGAACTGACCATCGAATATGACGAGGCAGGTGGAACTGAGTTAGTAGAGGATTTCAGAAGCATCGGCAGTGCAAACAGCCTGCTCAAGATCAATGTGGTAAAGAAGCGTTTCCCTTACATCCATGGTTCTGGCGTGGAGTACGAAGGAACAATCCGTGTCAATGCCGATGGCCGAATATGGTTCTATAACAGGGCTGATGATTCCTGTGGATTCTATAATATGGAAACTTTGAAGAGCGTTCTTTCTACTGTCAAGCGGGATGGATATGTCCTTACCATTATGTCCGACAATGAAGTATCGACAGACGTGATTGAACAGATTAGGAGATTAGCTCGTGAAATCGGTGTTGAAAAAATAGAATTGCATTGATTCTCGGCAATTTCTAACTATGCAGTGAAAAGGGTCAGGCATTCTACCCGACCCTCTATATTTCTTTACAGAATGTATTTGCCGCTGTTGGCATCGACATAGAGTGTTGCGGCAGCATGGCGACGTAACAGAGTGGCGGGACACTTCTCGCTGATGGGGGCATAGATGGTTGCCTTCACTGCATCGGCCTTGGTGGCGGCAGGCACGACACAGAATAGGCGATCGGCCGCAAATAGGGTGGGGCAGGTGAGCGAAAGGGCATACTCAGGCACCTCTTCGAGTGAACTGAAACATCCATCGTGTACCTGCTGCAGGCGGCATTTGAGGTCAAGATCCACCTTCTTGATGCGCAGCGGGTCGTTGAAATCGGCAACGTGTGGATCGTTGAAGGCGATGTGGCCGTTCTCGCCAATGCCCATGAACACCATATCGACATGATGTTGGGCGAGGATGCGGTCGTAGTCGGCACATGCCTGTTGGGGATCCTTCTCGCAACCTATGTAGCTGACAGATGCGAAGGACAGCTTGCTGAAGATGGCACGACGTAGGAAATTGCCGAAGGCTTGCGGCGCGTCGGCTGGCAGACCTACATATTCGTCCATGTGGAGCGCGTGGACACGTTGCCAGTCAACATCGTTGGCTGCTGCCACGGTGGCAAGAAACTCGTTCTGCGAAGGGGCGGCAGCAAAGATGATATACACTTGGTCTTTCTTTTTCAACACTTCCTTGAGGTAGGCTACGGCTTCTTCACCTGCGGCCTTCCCCATGTTTTCGCGGCTGTCGTACACGTTTACTTGCAGCGCATCCGCTTTGAATGATTTTGTCAGCATTTCGCGTAAATGGTTTTCCCGTTAATAATAGTTCGTTGTATGTTGATGTTCTCATCGAAAATCACTATGTCGGCATCCTTGCCTACGGCAAGCGACCCCTTGTGGTCGTCGATGTGCATGATGCGTGCGGGGGTGGCGGTAATCATTTTTACTGCATCGTGTAGGGTGCAACCGCCCAAGGTAATCATGGTGCGCACTAGGCGGTCGGCTGTGGCTACACTACCGGCAAAGCAACTGCGGTCGGGCATTTTAGCCACGCCTTCTTCCACAATCACTTCTCGATGGCTGGAGAGTCCGCCCAGTATGTAAGTGCCTTCGGGCATTCCGGCAGCACGCATGGAGTCGGTCACGAGGGCAATGCGGTCGGCTCCCTTTATCTTCGTCACTATCCAGAGCAGTGGTTGTGGTACGTGTACGCCATCGGCTATGATTTCTATGGTCATGCCGTCTTGCCAGTAGCCATATTCCACGGTACCTGCTATGCGGTGGGCGTTGCGGCGGGTGACGGTGCTCATGCACGAGAAGAAGTGGGTGAGGTGGGTGCAACCACTGCGGAAGGCGGCATCGCACTCATCGAAGTCGGCAGCGGTGTGTCCGGCAGCGGCCAGAATGCCTTGTCGCTTCAGTTCGGCAGCAAAGGCTGGAGCACCAGGCAGTTCGGGCGCGAAACTCCAACGCTTGATGAGGCCGTTGCCTCGTCGGATGATGTCGGTATATTCCTCAGGTTCAGGGTTGCGCAGGTAGCAACCATCCTGTGCGCCTGCCATTTGGGGCGTGAAATAAGGGCCTTCAAGATGCAAGCCAGGCATTTGTGCACCTTGGGTGTTCTGGTTGGCAGCCTTGCGGAAGGTTTCGAAAGTCTCGAACAGGCACTCGTTGCTACTGGTTACAGTGGTGGGGTAGAGTAGGGTGGTACCATGCACAGCGTGCATTCGCGAGGCGGTGAGGTAGGCATCGACGGTTCCGTCCATGAAGTCGGCTCCACCAGCGCCATGGGTGTGGAGGTCGATGAAGCCAGGAGCCACGTAGCATCCTTCGGCATCGATTGTTTCGTCAGCGGTCGTTTCGCAGGCTACCAGTGCGCTGATTTTTCCATCGGACAGCAGCAACGACCCTTGCTTTATGCCTTCGGGGGTAATCAGTAACCCATTCTTGATTAATGTTTTAGTTGACACAGTTGTATAGGTTTATCATTTTTTGCACATAACTCCATTCGCCCAATGGCATTTCTGGACGCTTCAAGTAGAAGGCATTCAACTGGATGTATCGTTCTTGGAGATGCTCTGCGGTCTGCATCAACGGACGCAGGCGAGCTGCCAAGAGGGGGGCTTGGGAAGCATGATAGGCGGGCGACTCAAATTCGCATTCCACCTTTTTGTAAGATAGGAAGTTGGCACGGATGTCGAGCATCAGTGTAAGATGGTTCCACTGTTCGATACCTCGTTGGGGCGAGATGGCTGCCATGCGTCGGCGAAGGTCATTGACTACATTGAGCTCTGCCTCAAAATCGGTTGCTTTGTTGCCCATTACCGACAAGGCTTTCTGTGGGGTAAAGAAATAGTCGTCGAGCACTTGTGCCTCTTCGCTGCTAATACCCAATTCTTTCTGGCAATAGTCGCGCACGAAGACATGGGTGTCGATGCGTTGTGGGGTTTGTACGGCATTGCCGAAGGCGGCTATGAGCATGTCGAATCCGTTGAGTGGATAGACTTCACGGATAGGCTGAATGTCGAAGGTTTCCATATTGCCACGGAG
Organism: Bacteroides sp. UBA1773; assembly: GCA_002315285.1. Taxonomy (GTDB): domain Bacteria; phylum Bacteroidota; class Bacteroidia; order Bacteroidales; family Bacteroidaceae; genus DCGR01. The sequence goes on from DCGR01000070.1 coordinate 31,914, forward strand.
GTAGCCGTAGGTGCCAGAAGTGGACCAGCAAGTTTCCACGATGCCTGTAAATCCTTTTTCGCGGCAGAATGCCACATAGTCCTGCAAGTTACCCAAGTGCTTGTCCCAGCAGGTGGTCATTACATCATCGGGGTGGCTGCGTAGGGCACATGCACCCCACATTTCAAAACCTTTGGCCAGCAGTCCGTCGATGTCACCGAAGCGGTTGGTCTCCCAACCATAGTTCCAATCAAGGATGATCAGGTCCTTGGGCAGGCGGTCGGCTGCAGCGGGGTGTTTGAGTAGCATGTCGGCCCAGATAATGGGGGTCTTGCCCAACTTCTTCACGATGCCGCACATGGCATTGACATAATCGACAAACAAGTCCGATTTGTCTTTGCCAGCACACATGCGGCAATGACCGAGCAGACGTGTCTCGTCGGCTCCTATGTGGATGTACTTCGAGGGGTGCATGGCGGCAATCTCGGCAAAGATACTCTCGAACACCTTGACGCATGCATCTGTTTTCGAAGGACATACCTGCGAGAAGTCTTGGTTATCCTCGCGTAGTGGGGCATAGCGTTCGTGGCGTAAGATGTATTCGGCGTGTCCGAAACAGTTTTGCAGTGGGATAACTTCCATTCCTTTTCGGGCACAATAGTCGATGAAATCCTTTACATCTTGTTGTGTATAGGCATTCCGACCACAGATAGTGGCATTGTCTTGGAAGGGAAAGTTGGCTTCCCACTCCATGATAATGGTGTTGAGTCCAGCTGCAGCGGCCTTGTCGGCTGTTTGTTGCAATCCAGCGGGTGTGATTACTTGCGTCCGCAGGTCGATGTGCAATGCTCTCAGTGTAAAGTCCTTAGCCTGCAGAACAGTGATGGAACATACGGTCAGTAGGGCGAGCAGTAAGAAATGCTTTTTCATGTGGTTATAGGATGTCGTTAGTTGTTATACAATCCGTTTCGGTTGAGCAGGTGGTTGAGGTTTGCTACGCCATAGAGCATGATGGCAGTGACGATGCTTGAATGATCCATGTATTCTGGAATCACCCGGTTGTAAAGGTCTTGGTCGGTGTGCCAGATGTCTCGGTAGTTGAAACCGTAGCCTTTCTTGTCCTCCAGATTGAGCGAAAGGGTAGGCACGCCGTTCATGGCAAAGTAAGCATGGTCGGATCCTCCTGCCTTGGTAGGACGTGGTCCGGGCGCACCTTCACGCTTGATGACGGCGAACGGATAGTCGGGATTGAGGTCGGCAAGCGGTTTTGCCATTTGCTGGAAATCATCGAACATTGCTTCAGGTACAGTGATGGAAGTGGCTACAGTGGGACCTCCATCCCGATTGAAATAGTTGGAGATTTTCTGCAAGGGCACTGTGGCGTTTTGCACAAAGTATTTCGAGCCGAGCAATCCATATTCCTCGCCTGTCCACACGCAGAACATGATGCTTCGCTTGGGCTTTGCTCCTGCTGCTGCCAGCAGCCGGGCAGCCTCCATGGCAACGCTCACACCCTGACCGTCATCGACGGCTCCGGTGCCTCCATCGTAGGCATCGAGATGTCCGCCCGCCAGCACATATTCATCGGGATATTTCGTTCCTCGCATGATGCCAATGACATTGTGATACTTCACAGGGCCTTCGAAGAAGTGGTTGCGGATGTCGAATTCCAGCAACACTTCTTTCCGGTTCATCACTTTTCGCTTGATGAGGTCGTATTGTTCGGAATCAAGCTTGATGTCGCATACCGTAGGGAGGGTTTCCATGGTCATCTGGTAGCAATTGGGGCGGTCATAGCACAACTGCATGGGTAGTTGGGTGGACTGTATGAAACCCAGCACGCCAGCTTCCACCATTTCGCGGTAGAAGAGGGCAGGCATTTCCTTCTCCTTGATGTATTCCTTAGGTGCGTCCTTATGTTGTTCGTTGTAGGTCCTGATTTCAGCGTTCTGCTTGGCTATCTCCTCGTTTTCGGCTATGCAGGCTGCACGCAGGGAGTCACCGTGGGTCGAACGGTCGATGGGAAATCCCGACACACCACTTATCAGCACCCACGCACCTTTCATGGCTCCTTTCAGTTGATTCATTTCGCGTCGGTTGTGTGGTTCCATAAGCACGTGGCCACGCTGTGGACCGCGGGTACCAGCTGTGTAGGAAGGGGTGCCAAAGTGCAGTGACATGCTCTCTTCGCCCAGCATCCGTCCGAACCACGGACCGCGCGAGAAACCCACGTTGATTTCTCCCACTTCCTGTACCATTACTTCTAGTCCCCACGAGCGGAATTGTTTGGCTACCCACTTTTCGGCATCTTCGAGCGAGTGTGAACCTACGGGACGTCCGCCGATGCGGTTAGCGAGGAAATCGACATGTTGCATGGTGCGGTTGTCGGTTTTTCCCAGCTCAATGATTTTGCTGACTGTTTTGTCTTGTGCATGTACGTTGGCTGTTCCGATGCAAAGGAATGCTGCGATTGCGATGAACATGTTTTTTTTCATGTTTCTTGCGTTTTTTGTATTGTTATTGTAGTTTGAACTGTTTGTCGCAGAAATTCAAGTATTGTGTCCAGTCATAGGTTGTTACGTCATGAATGCCAGCACGGATGTGATAGGCTATGCTGTTCGTGATGGGCTGATGGATGGCGGGCATGACAGTAGTTTCCAATCCTTTCAATCCGTAAAGGTGATACACTTCGCCAGCAGCGCAAGCCGCGAGAAATTCGCCACGCTGGTCGGCCCAGGCATCATCTTCGGCACTGGCTACGTAAAGTCCACGTGGAGCTACGAGAGCCAGCAGCTGGTGTTGGTCGAAAGGCAGTTCCTGCTCGCGTCGGTCGTATTGGCTAAGCAGTGGGCAGAACCAATGGGGAAAGGAGTCGGTAATCTTTCCAATGGTTTCGCCGAAGCAGCGGCGACTGAGAGCCGCTCCTCCGCAACCTGAGTCGTTGGAGATGACCACCCGGAATCGAGTGTCCTGAGCACCAGTCCAAAGGGCAGTCTTGCCCAATCGGGAATGTCCCATGACGGCCATGCGGTCGGCATCAATCCATGGTAGGGTCACCAGATAGTTGGCCGCCCTGCTGGCTCCCCACGCCCACATGCCGATGGACTGCCAAGTGTCGGGTTGCATGCTACTCTCCTCCACGTAGTCGGAGAATAGTGTAGCCACGCTGTGCTTGCGCAGGTCGTTCTTCCCATCGGGATAGATGTCGTGGTAGCACATGGTGGCAAGCACATAGCCCCGATCCATGATTTGGTCGAAATCCCAGCTGCCATATCCTTCTTCGTCTTTTCCTTTCACAGTAATCGGGAACACGTCGTTGGCTGCATGGGGCAGGATGGAGGAATCGTGTCCGAGAGTCTGCTCATTGCCCAGGAAGTTGTAGCAGAAGATGACGGGCAGCTTGCTACGTTGGGCATGGTTGGGCTTCACCAACATCAGGATGGCATCGTGGCTCTTGCCGTTGTTGCTGAATCGCATCCTGACTTGCTGGATGGTGGCTTTACCGTTGAGTGCTTGTGGATTTTCCTTCAGTAAGGTGTATTGTGCGCTCACCTTTTCCTGTGGAGTGCGTCCGAACATCATGCTTTGGAACAGTTCCATCACCTCTGGCCGTCGTTTGTTCTCCCATTCGGCCGAGGTGGTGATCTGGGTGCCGTCATTGCAGGTCAACAGCGATGGTAATGTGTATGCCGGTACTTTGCCCTCATCGTAGTTGGCCACAAAGTCGGATTGTGCTTGGATAGTCAGGCTTGTCAGAGCAAGCAGGGACATGACTAATGATTTCTTTTTCATGCTTGGGTCGTTTTTTTGGAATTATTTGCTTGCAAATGTAAGGAAAATCTTCTTGTTCGGCAAATTTTTGAGGTAAAAGGTGTGAGGCGTGAGAATCAAAATTGTGAGCTTTGCTCTTGGATGTTTCCGGCGATTTCGTTGTTTCATGGATTTGGAAAAACATCATCCTGCCTTGCATCCTGAGCGTATGCCAAGGTACAAGGCAGGATGACTGGTGGAAAAAGCATTGCATGTCGGACAACGTGTCTCATGCAGTGCGTTTATCCAATGATTCAGTTATTCGGTGATACAGAAGTCAAAGCCAAATACGTGTTGTTTGAATTGTTCGCTCGACAGACCGTTTTTCCAGAAGAATACGTATTCGCCCGGTTCCAGCGGTTCGGAGAAGGAAACTTCAAATGTGTTGTTGTTGATTTCATCGATGTTGAAGTCAATAATGGCACGTCCTTTTGCGTTACTGCCCTCAAATCCTGCTACGCTATATGACATTCCTTCCGTGAAACGACGACGATTTTTCTTTACGTCCATTTTTACAACCTGAAATTCGTTGGGACTTTGGATTTCGCTCATGATGGATTTGAACCAGCCATCGGCTTCTTTTGCAAAGCTTTCCGGATCTTGTTTGGGCAAATAAAAGCGGAAAACAGGAGTTTTGGTGGTTACTTTGTTTTTGGATGTGGCACCCATGATGACCAATTTCTGTACGTCTTTTCCTGTAGTTGCAAGCAATACGGCACCTGAACTTACTGCAGCCGCTGTGCCAGGCTTGATGTCTCCAGCAACTGAACCAGCTACTGCAGCACCTACCAAAGCGGCTCCTGCAATGGTTCCAAGATTGAATCCCTTGGATTCTTTTTCGAATTGTGAGCGGTAGATTTTCAACGGTTTGCTACACTCGGCCACATTCCACCAAATCACTCCTTCGTAACCGAAATCGGTTTTGGAGATTTTCTGTATGTAGGTAATCAGGTTGGCTTCAGCTCCTGCAGCCTTTAATTGACGCATGAAGTCGATGCTGTAGCTGATGGTGCGTGTCGAACTGTTTTCAAGGGCACCAATAATTTCATCGGTTGAAAAACCGTCTTTCAGCAATTCCAATACGGTTTCATTGGTTACGGTTTCGTTTTGTGCCTCAAGAAACAACGAGGGAATGAAGCACATCACACACAATAATAATCTTTTCATGTTTTTTTAATTTGAAAGTTTTGATAATTTTTGCAAAAGTACATTTTTTTTCTCAAATCACCAACATAAATGAATCTTTTTTTGGTTTTCTTGACTCTACGGCAAAATCGAGTCTATTGGTGAAGCATGGCTGGGAAATCATAATCAAGGATTTCAAAAAAAAACAACCTCTCAAAACGGTTTTCGTTTTGAAACGGAATCGGATGGTTTGGTAACTTTTTGTGGTATAATTTGTGTGAAATGGACAAAAAGTGTAATTTTGTACGCGTTTTCATAAACTTAACAGACAATTACAACAACGATGAAGAAAGTTAGAGTGTTTGCTCCAGCTTCCATAGCCAACCTTGGTTGTGGATTTGACGTGATGGGCTTGGCCCTTGATGAGGTGGGTGATGTGTTAGAGATAATAGCCAGTGAAGGTGACGGGTTGACCATAACGAACACCACCCAAGTGCCTTTGCCCGACGATATAGAACAAAACGTAATTACTCCAGTAGTCCGCAAGTTTTTGAGTCTCATCGACAAAAAGGCTCAGATAGACGTCACTATTTGCCGGAAAATCTATCCAGGCAGTGGCATTGGTAGTAGTGCTGCCTCAAGTGCTGCTGCCGCATACGGCATGAATGAGTTGTTCGGATGTCCTCTTTCTGATGAGCAGGTTGTGGAATGTGCCATGGAGGGCGAGAATCTGGCAAGTGGAGGCTATCATGCCGACAATGCCGCTCCTGCGGTGCTGGGTGGCATCGTGTTGATTAGAGGATATCACCCTCTTGACATCATCCAATTGCCAGTGCCAGGCAATTTCTATTGTGCCGTCGTGCATCCTCATATTGTGGTGAACACGAAGGATGCCCGCAACATTCTCCCTCCCAATGTCTCTCTGCACAAGGCTGTGAGCCAATGGGGAAATGTAGGTGGACTGGTGGCAGGATTGTATTCTGGCAACATTGGTCTTGTAGGTCGTTCGATGAATGACGTGGTAGCTGAACCTTATCGTAAGCAGTTCATCCCAGGCTTCGATGACCTTCGCAACAAGCTCTTGGCGGCAAAGGCGTTGGCAATGAACATTTCAGGGTCTGGTCCTTCGGTCTTTGCCCTTACCGACCGCCATGACGTGGCACAGCGTGCCGGGTGGATCATGAAGGAGCATTTCGACAAGCTTGGAATTTCCTCAGAGGTGTATGTGGTGAAGGTGTCGAACAAAGGAGCCAAACTTTGTGGTGTTAACATTTAATCAAGGAGGATTGATGATGCGTTATTATAGTACACGCGATGCGAATCGCCAATCGTTCCATTCACTGAAGGAGGCGGCCTTTATGGGGCTTGCACCTGATGGCGGACTTTTTATGCCTGAGTATGTTCCCCATGCCGATTTGGAGCAGGTCTTACAAAAAGCGTCCTCTTCCTATGCCGACATGGCTGCTTATCTGGCTTCTTTGTTTTTCGGTGAAGAATTTTCAGCCGATGTCTTGCGTTCTCTCGTCCAACACGCATATCACTTCCCTTGCCCTCTTCACCAACTCGATGAGAATCTCTGGATGGTGGAATTGTTTCATGGCCCTACTTGCGCATTCAAGGACTTCGGAGCCCGTTTCATGGGGGCTATGTTGGGTCAGTTGGGTGAGGGAGACGAACAGCTTACCGTGCTCACTGCCACTTCTGGAGATACGGGTAGTGCGGTGGCTGCGGGCTTCTATGGAGTGCCAGGCGTCAAGGTCGTGGTGCTGTATCCTAATGGGAAAGTGAGCGACTTGCAGGAAAGCCAGATGACCACATTGGGTGGCAACATCCGTGCTGTGCGGGTAGATGGCACTTTTGATGATTGTCAGGCCTTGGTGAAGCAAATGTTCAACGACAGGGAATTTCGCGTCACTCACAACATCACATCGGCCAACAGCATCAACTTGCTTCGTTGGATTCCACAGTCGTTTTATTATTTCTATGCCTGGAGCCTATGGCACAAGGCTACTGGTGGCGTAGCTCCTGATGTGGTTGTTCCAAGTGGTAACTATGGGAATATCACGGCTGGCATGTTGGCTGCCCGGATGGGATTGCCAGTCCGTCGTTTCATTTGTGCATCGAATGCCAATGATGTCATACCTCAGTACCTTGTAAGTGGCGAGTATTGTCCACGCCCTTCCCTTCATACCATAGCGAATGCCATGGATGTGGGTGCTCCGAGCAACTACGAACGTATGATGTGCTTGTATGGGAACAATTATCAGGAACTTTGTTCGTCATTGTGTGGATGGTCGTGTACGGATGATGAAATCAGAAGCGCCATTGCGACAATCTATCAAAGGTTCGGGTACGTGTCCGATCCTCATACTGCCACAGGCTGGCTTGCTGCGCAACACTATGAAGCCCAAGGGTTCTCACTCTCTACCGCTCATCCGGCCAAGTTCCGCGAGGTCATCACTCCCGTGCTTCATCAGGATGTGACCATTCCGTTGACGCTTCAGCAAGCCATGAACAAGGAAAAGCGATTCGTCAGCATCGATGTCGATGTGGAGAAGCTGAAGGCAATCATTGACGCTGATTGAAGCATAATGACCATTTTGGGCCATGAATCAAGAACATTGATACGTGGCCCGAAAAAATGATGAGTTCCGATATCTCGGATTCGGAAACAGTTTCTGATATGTTTGGAGAATACGATGCCACTTTATCAGAAAGAGTCCTGATAAAGGAAGCGCTTGATGCTGCGTTTGGGTGTCTTCTCGAATTCTTCGGCGTGGATGGTGACCGATGCAATCTGTGAATATGCCGGCAACTCTTGGTTGATGTTCACACGATACTCTTCAATGGCCTTTTCCACATCAGCGTCTGTGAGGTCCTGCTTTTTTGCAGCATCCGTGTCGGGGTGAACCAAAGCCTTTAGTTTCAGGTCTTTTCCTTGTGAGATGATGCTCTCGGCAACGAGGGGATACATGTTGAGCTTTTCTTCGATTTCCTCAGGGTAGATGTTTTGTCCGGAAGGACCCAGTATCATGTTTTTCGAGCGGCCTCTGATGAACAGGTTGCCACGAGAGTCAATGATGCCAAGGTCGCCAGTGTGAAGCCATCCCTGTTCGTCGAGGGCTTGTCGGGTGGCCTCCTCGTTCTTGTAGTAACCCAGCATTACGTTGTCGCCCTTTACGATGATCTCGCCAACCACGTTCTCGGGGTCTCGGCTGAGGATGCGCACCTGCATCCTATCTACAGGTTGCCCACAACTTCCTGCCACGAATTTATCCCATACTGTGTAGCACACAAGAGGTGCACATTCGGTCATGCCATAACCTACGCTGTAGGGGAAACGGATCATGCGCAACACTTTTTCCACATCTTGGTTGAAACCGGCGCCTCCTACGATGATTTCAAAGAATTTTCCACCGAAGGCTTCCACTAATTTGGCGCGGATCTTCTTCTTGATGAAGTGATTTATGATGGGTAGGTGTAGCAGGATTTTCATCTTGGGTGTCTGTAGTTGTGGCATCACTTTTGTCTTCATCACCTTCTCGATGATGAGTGGTACTGCAACAATCAGACGCGGCTTTAGTTCGGCAAAGGCTTGGAAAATGATTTTGGGACTGGGCACACGGGTCAGAAACCACACATGAGCGCCCGAACAGAATTCAAACAGGAACTCGTAGAGTAATCCATACATGTGTGCCAATGGCAACATGCTCACGATGTTGTCGCTCTTGTAGAGCGTAAGGTTATCGAAACCGAAAACAATATTCGATACGATGGCCCGATAAGGTAGCAACACTCCTTTCGATGAGCTGGTGGTGCCCGATGTGTAGTTGATCAGTGCCACTTTGTTTTCATCATCTTCGGGCGTATAGTCCACATCGCTGGTCGTCATTCCCTTGGGATATTTTTTTGCAAATGTGTCATCAAGGGTGGAGTTGAATTTTATCAGGGCTTCGTTCCGTGAAAATGGGATGGAGTAATCGTTCATTTGTATCACGCCCTCAAGTTGGGTCATCTGCTCTCCATCAAGGACTTTCCAGACAATATCACCGGCGAATAGGATTCGTGCATCCGAATGGTTGACGATGTTGTGGATTTGTTCGGGCTTGAATTCGTGTAGTATGGGCACTGCCACGGCTCCGTATGTGATGATGCCAAGAAAGCATACACACCAGTTGGATGTGTTCCGTCCACATAGAGCAATTTTGTCTCCACGCTGAATGCCCATTTCCTCAAACAGAATGTGCAACTTTGCTATTTGTGTCGCAATCTGTTTGCCTTTCAGCGTCTCTCCTTGATAATCTGAAAGTGAATCGGAATCCCAGTGCTTTTTGACGTTATTCTCTAATAATCCGATTAATGTTTGTTCCATCTCTTTGATCGATTTGCGCAAGTATCAAAAAACTGTGCAAATATACGACGGATATTTCATTTCTGCAAATAATTTCTTTCGCCAAATATTTTGCTGCCAACCCGTATCATGTTGCTGCCAGCCTCGATGGCAAGTTCATAATCGGCCGACATCCCCATGGAGAGGATGTCAAAAGCCGTGTTTCCTTTGAATGCGGAAGTATGCAAGGTGTCGAATATTTGTTTTACACGGCGAAATTCTGCTGCTATTTTTCCCGTGTCGTCGGTGTTTGATGCCATGGCCATGACACCACGGATTCGTATGTTGTTCATTGTTGACCAGTCGAGACTCCTGACCACCGACAGACATTCCTCTGGTGAGAAACCGAATTTCGTTTCCTCTTCTGCCACATGTATTTGCAGTAAGCAGTCCACCACACGATTGTGCAGTGACGCCTGCCTGTCCACTTCATTCAGCAGCTTGATGGAGTCGATGCTTTGGATGACTTTCACAAATGGAATGATGTACTTTATCTTGTTTGTTTGCAGGTGTCCGATAAAGTGCCATTCTATGTCGTCGGGCAGTCTGTCGTGCTTTTCCTTCAGTTCCAGCGCATGACTTTCTCCGAACACACGCTGTCCGGCATCGTATGCCTCCTGGATGGCTTCCGTCGGATGATACTTTGACACAGCCACCAAGGTGACCTCTGGGGGTAATGATTGTGTGATGGCTTGAAGATTATGCTTCAGGTTTGGCATCGTCTTTGGCTTTGAATGGGAACACGTCCAGTATTGTTGTTTCTGAGATGGTGGCAATCTCATAATCCATCATCGACGTATGCATGCCTTCATCGAGCTTCTTTACCGCATCGCGCAGGTCGGCAGCCTGAACAAGCACCAAGGTGGAGGTTTTTTTCTCTTTCCCGCTTTTCTCATCGAGGGTGATGAACGACAGCTTGCATTTGAACCACTTGTCGGCAGCCTCTTCTTGTGAGAAGAACAATTCGGAGAATTTGGCGCGCTTGATGTCTGAAACGGTAAACTCGCCACTGATGTAGCAACTCATCTCCTCAATGATGCGGTTCTCTGCCTCCGTGAAGCTTAAGGCATCCACAACGTACGTTTCAGTAACCTTGGCCTGTAGGCCATCTTCCTTTACCTTTTCATATCTTACCTTTGTTTCAAACCATTCACTCATCTTATCTTTGTCATTTAATCGTTAAACTTGTCGAACATGCTTGTGCTGAGGTATTTCTCCGCACGGTCAGGGAATACCACCACAATGTTTCCCTGCTCTATCTTCTCTGCCGTACGCATGGCAGCCAACATGGCGGCTCCGCTGCTCATTCCGGCAAAGATGCCCTCCTTGGCAATGATTTGTCGGGCTGTTTCAATCGCTTCCTCGCTTTCTATCATTTCCTGCGAATCAATGATGTCTGGGTTGTAGATCTCTGGCACAATGGCTTCCTCCATGTTCTTCAGCCCTTGGATGTAGTGCCCGCGAATGGGCTGGGCGCATACGATCCTTATGTCAGGATTCATCACTTTCAGGAAACGTGTCAATCCCATCAAGGTGCCTGATGTGCCGATGGCTCCTACCAGGTAGTCGATTTTTCCTTCACACTGTTGCCATATCTCTATGGCCGTGTTTTTGTAGTGTGCCATATAGTTGCTGGCATTCGAGAACTGGTCGGGCATATAGTATTTCTCCGGGTTCATCCTCACCATTTCGTGTGCTTTGCGTATGGCACCATCCGTGCCTTGCTCGGCAGGGGTCAGGATTACTTTCCCGCCATACGATCGGATGATTTTCCTTCGTTCTATCGACACCGCCTCGCTCATCACGATTTCCACTGGATACCCCTTCACGATGCCTGCAATGGCAAGCCCGATGCCGGTATTGCCCGAAGTCGGTTCGATGATGGTTTTTCCGGGTTTCAGCAATCCGTCATGTTCGGCCTGCTCCACCATTGCCACGGCAATGCGGTCCTTGATGCTACCAGTCGGATTGAATCCCTCTACCTTGGCATAGATGTTCACCTTCGGATTGGGGCATAGTCTGTTTATCCTCACCATCGGGGTGTTTCCTATTGTTCCCAGTATGCTTTTTGCAATCATTTTGTGTTGTTGTATGTGAGTATTGTGTAATTGGATGGCAAAATTAATGCAAATTCCTGAATCTCGTTGCCTTATTTTCTCTTTTTTTTCTTTTACGATGATAATCGGTGCATCTATCCATGAATCGAAAAAAAAGAGGTGAACTAAAAATTCACCTCTTCATCTTCAAATACAATGGTTATTCCGTGAAACCAGTTGTCCGGGTGCCATGAAATGCATAATGGTCGTAACCATTTTCTTCAGGATTGGGGTCATCGTTATACCAGATTTCATAGTAGATACTATCGCAAGGCATTCCATGCAGGTTCTTTCCTGCTCCAAGCATTACCTTACCTTTTGTGACGACAGCTTTCCCCGTACCTTTCAGGTCATAATCGCGTTCTGTAGCCTCAAACGTGTTGTTCTTCAAGTCAACATCTACTCGGAACTTTGTATTCCACCATTCCTCGTCGAGCAGCCACATTTGTGTAGAACTGTTCGAGGCAGTGTTATAAGTCGAAACCGTGAATACGCCAAAGCCAAATGGGTCATCGTAAACCACATTGCCATCCTTATCTACAGCGTCAAAAGTCACATCCCAATTGCCTGCCATTTGTTCAACAGCTGTTCCACCAGGCTCTTCGTTGGTTTCCACATTACATGAAATCAGTCCTGCAGACAAGGCCATCAAGAGAAATATCGGATAAAAAATCTTTTTCATAAGTCAGTTGTTTATTTTTGAATTAATACCGGAGCCATGAAAATCTGGCTAGCATACGACAGGTTGTAAGATATTTTTTTGTTGACCGGATCCCACTTCGCATTCTCGATGTAATCAAGTCCGTCGCCCCAACCTGCAATGTAGCTCGACAACAGTTCAATGGTGTTGTCCTCATTGAGAGCGACATAACCTGTCATGCAATAGCTTTTTCCGTAAGCACGGATTTGCGCATACCAGCCCCCTAGTAGGTCGTTGGCATAATACATGCCCTTGGCAACTTCTGTGAATGTGATGCCAGTACATTGTGTTGTGTTGCCGTATTGTGCGGCACGTTTGGCAAAGGTGTCGCCAGCTGTTCCATAAGTTGAGGCTGCCATGTCCGTGATGTAGGTGCCTGCAATGCTTTCGGTAATGTTAGGGTTATATACAAACACCGTACGTTTTACCGATTTCGAGAATCCATCCACATTCTTGGCTGCATAGCTTATTGTAAACATGCCAGCACTGCCCGTTGTGATTGCCGTGACTTCCTCCCCTGCCACATTGGTAATGGTCTTGACGATTTTTGCTGTTACATCTTCACCGTTTTCCGTTGCCGTACATCCGGGATCCGTAAACTGGCCGCCAATAGGTACCGACATTACCTCATCGCCATTCATTGAGAAGACCGTGTAATACGTAATCTTTGTATCTGTCAGCTCCTCATCCGAGCATGACGTTGCCATGCACATTGACAAGCAGAGTGAACAAACATATAACAAGTATTTTTTCATAATCTAATCGTTTTAATTATTGTTGTTTTCTGTTACTTTGCGTCCCAAAACACGCGGTCACTCAACAGTTTTGCCGCAGGTGTGTTCTTGTTCAACTGTCGGGCACTGCTTGGATATGGCACGCGTTTAGCCAAGCCACCTGCCTGAATGTAGTTCACACCCGGTTCTATCATCTGGCCTGCCTGATATTCGATCGATCCATTATAAATGTCTTTTGCCGTGACCGAACTCAGCGAGGGAATATCCGTACGACGCATTTCCGACCATGCTTCCATGTGGTCGCGCATGAACAGCGCTGCCCACTTCTGCATGTAAATCAGGTTCAGCTTGTCGGTTGGCGTCTTCTTTGATGCGAACGAAACCAAAGAGTTCGACAGGAATTCAGCCGCACCGCTGATTCCGCGTGAGTTGAAGTCGCTTGTGACACCTGCCTTATAGGCCTTCTCGGCTTCTTCCTTATTGTCGTTGAATCGGAGTTCACATTCGGCAATCAGGAACTGAAGTTCTGCCTGTGTGAAGAGATAGATCGGGGCACTTTTGGTCACTGCATACTGAATGTTGCTCACATAGTCGCCATTGTAGAGCGAACCAATCTTCATCCAGTCACCGAGAAGTGTCTTGCAACCTGGCAACTGACCGATGTAATCGTTGGTCTTGGTGGCCTTCGTAATGGCATAATCAATGCGTGGGTCGTCGGTAAACGTGTAATAGCTTACGATTGGATATGCGGCGCAATGGTTTTTCGCGCCAAGGCTGTTGTAGGCACCAAACCATGGGTTATACTGTCCTTCTGATGGAGAATAAACATCCCACGTAATGTCACCGGTAAAGAACTTGTTGTCGCTGATGAGCTGCTTCACCTTGGCTGTGTATGAGGCTGTGTCGATGTTGCCGTCAATCAGTCTCAAGTACATACGCAGGCGAAGTGCATTGGCGTAGCCTTTCCACTGAGCCATGCTCTTGTTCATCATGGGGTCGGTAAGCGTCATCACTTCCGCGCCTAAAGCGGCTTCGGCTTTGTCCAACTCTGCAAGTACCTCTTTGTAAATCTTTTCTCCATCGTCCCACTTGGGTGCTGGTATTGATGCACCGGCCAAAGCTTCCTCGTAGGGGGCGTCGCTCATGTTATCTACCAGCAGCTGAAAAGCCTGCACGCGCAGCACCGTACATGCATAGATGTCCGACGTGTTCTCTGTGCGGCTGAGAATGTCTTTGATGTCGGCCAATGCGCCAGCGTAGAGATTTGAATAGCAACGTCTGAACAAATCAGAACTTTCATCAATATTCAGCTCAGCCAGATCATTGTATTGGTTGGCCGAAGGCATCTGGTCAAAATACTGTGCAAAAAATCCACCATAATTGAACATCTGGTCTCCTATGGCATCGGCTATGAAATTCTCTACAGCAGGAAACACCAAGTCGGTCGTCACTGCACTACTCGAGGGATAGTTGGGATCATCGTTGATGTCCAAATCCGCACATGAAGACACAAAGAGTGCCAAGAGCGATGTGTATATTATATATATCTTTTTCATGACTCGTCTTATTTTTTAGAATTTAACCATCACATTGAAACCAAATTTACGAGAACTTGGGTTCGCAGAATATTCTCCGAATTGTCCTTGAAGGTCGTTACCGAATGAGGTCAATTCGGGGTCACAGAATGTATTGCTCGAAGGAGTCCAAACAAACAGGTTGTTGCCGTAGAACGACAGGCGAGCGCCTGTGAGGAAGAACTTGTTGAACCATTTTTGTGGCAGTTCCCAGCTCAATGCGATTGTACGCAGCTTCACATACGACTTGTCGATCAGGAATGCCGCGTCCATGTCGTCACCACCATTGTTCCAGTAGTTGTAGATGTTTGTCGGGGTCAGGGCTGTGGAGTTTTCAACATATCCGCCATTTCCATCTGATACCATCGAGTTGGGCACTACGAACGGATTACGGTTGTTGTAGGCTGTCTGAATGGCGTTGCCGGTGAAATAGGTAATGTCCTTTGTGCGTGAGTACATCAAACCACCCTTTCTGATGTCGAGGTCGGCGGTCAGCGTGATGCCCTTATACGTAATGTTCGTACCGAAGCCCATCGTATATTTGTAGTTCATTGAGCCAATTGCCTGGACATCGCTTGTGGAGAGTGGCAAACCATTCTTGTCAACGATGATTTTTCCATCGTCCGTCTTCTGTGAGGTGTATGCTTTGTAGATACCCAGTTCTTCGCCTTCGATGGCATACAATCCGGTTCCGCCGGAGAAACCGTAAATCAGGCTACTGCCACCCAACTCTTCGGGTAAGCTCAGCACTTTGTTGTTGTTCTTGGTGTAATTCCACGAAATTTCCCATCTGAAATCGCCAATCTTGACGGGTACCACACTTACCAAGAGCTCAATACCACGGTTGCGGATCTTACCGATGTTCATGTTCTGAGCAGTGTAACCGGTCGAGGGATCCATGTTCAGGCTGAATATCTGCTTGTCGGTGATTCGGTTGTAGTAGGCTGCGTCGAAACTGATTCGGTTCTTGAAGAATGCCATCTGCAGACCGATTTCCGTTTCGGTTGTCATCTCAGGACTCAGATTGGCACTTCCCAGTACGTTTCCGTTCGTGTAGGCGTTGGTGCCGGTCTTGGTGAATGGGAAACTGCTTGAGCCCCATCCCGACGAATTGGCCGAGGCCTGTGAGTAAACCGAATTCGTCATGTAAGGAGCTGCATCGTTACCTGTCTTACCCCATGCTACACGTACCTTTCCTAAGCTCAGTACGTTTTTTACGTCATCGTCGAACAATTCCGAGAACAGGAAGCTGGCTGTTGTTCCAGGATAGAAGAACGACCTGTTGCCTTTAGGAAGAGTCGATGACCAGTCATTACGTGCCGTAAAGGTTACATACAGCATGTTCTTCCATGAGCCTTCGGCCTGTGCGTATGCACCGTACAGACGGCGTTGCGATTTGCCCTGTCCTACGCTGGGAATTTCTGATGAGTTCGACAAATCGTACCACGTAGGAATTGTCAGACCCGTAACAGAAGCCGAGAGCGAAGTCACCTTGCGGTCGTTGTGGTTCACACCCACCAAGGCGTTCACGCTGAAGTCGTCAAATGTCTGGTTGTAGGTCACAAACAAGTCGTTGTTCAGCTCTCTGCGGCGTGTGGTTTGTTGCGAAACGCTACCTGTTACTCCTGTTGCTGTCGATGCTTCTTCGTTGGCTGTGCCAATCACAAGCTTCTCCAGGTTTGGAGTGCCCGAATTGTAGTGTCCTGTGGTCTGGTCCAAACCACCGCGATAAGTAATCTGGAAGTGTTCCAAGAATTTGTAGTCAACCTGGAACTTGCCATAGAAACGATCGGCTTCATACTCGTTCTGATAGTTCTGCAACACCCAGTATGGATTGGTGGTGCCATAAGGTGTGTAGTAGTAACCAGGAGTGTTGAATGGATTCGACAAATCCTTCAAACCCACATAGCTGATGTCTCGTGGACTCTGCATCAATGAGTTGTACATTGAGCTTTCCTGCTGTCCGGTAGTGGCAAAGCTGTTTTTCTGATAAGCATAGTTCAATGATGAGCTGAAGGTGAAATCCTTCACCTTGTGGGTTCCACGTGCCGAGAAGGTCAGTTTCTTGTACGAGTCGGCCGAGGTGGGAATGATGCCGTCATCATCCACATGCGAAAGCGAAACGAAATACGTACTTGTATCCGTTGCACCATTAAACGATACACTGTTGTTGTAACGGATACCTGTGTCGAAGAAGTCGCGCAAGTTGTTCTTGATAGGCACATACGACTTCATCTGCTGGGAGTTGTTGTAAACCACACCGTAGCGCAGCATGGATCCATCAAATGCAGGGCCCCACGAACCATTCTCGTCGTCGGTCTTGTTGCCATACCATCCCTGACCAAACTCATTCTGCATCTGAGGGATGCGCAACAGTGTCTCCCATTGCACGCCACCATTGTATTCCACGCCTAATCCTTTTGCTCTTGCCTTGCCGCTTTTTGTGCTGATGAGAATGACACCATTGGCTGCACGCGAACCGTAAAGAGCCGTTGCCGCAGCACCTTTCAGAATTGTCATGCTCTCAACATCATCCGGGTTGACGGCATTGGCACCGTTACCGAAGTCATAGCCAGAGTTGAGTCCGTTGCTCGAATATACAGACGTGTTATTCAAAGGCACGCCATCTACTACATACAGCGGCTGGTTGGAACCCGACAGTGAGCTCATGCCTCGAATGATGACAGAGTTTGATGAACCCGGGTCGGAGGAGGTGTTGGTGATGGTTACACCAGCCACTTTTCCAGCGAGCCCTGACATGATGTCGCTGGTACGTGTTGCCGTGATCCTGTCATTCTTTACGGAAGTCGCCGAATAGCCCAGTGACTTTTCTTGGCGCGTCAAGCCCATGGCGGTCACCACAACTTCATCAAGAGTCTCCGAATCGGATTCCAATACAACACGCATGACAGGCTTGATTTCCACATCCTGTGTTTTCATGCCAATGTACGAAACAGTCAGGATTTTTGCCGTACCTGGCAAATCTGTCAACTTGAAATTACCGTCAAAATCAGTAATTCAAGTTTCGCAAGT
>DCGR01000019.1:0-16799 GCA_002315285.1 Bacteroides sp. UBA1773
TCCAACCAACTTTTTGCAGCTAAATATCAACTTTATATGCCAAAGCGTGAAGAGTTGCAGAAAAGACTTGATATGTTGCTTGAAGAGGCTGATAAAAAGAAAAACGAGGAATAATTTGTAAACGATGTATCTATGGCACAATATAACATCATTGCAGAACAGGAAGAATACACTGTAGTCAGTGAGTATGAAGCAGAGTATGGCAAGATTGACAAGTATCAGTCAGAGGCTATGCTTGAAAAGGATTTCATTGCTTCACTCACAGAACAAGGCTATGAATACCTGCCTATCCATGAGGAACGCGACCTTGTGGATAATCTCAGAGTGCAGTTGCAGAAACTCAACAACTACACCTTCACTGATGCTGAATGGGAAAGGTTTTTCAGAGAGAACCTTGCTAATAAGAATGATGATATTGTAGCCAAGACCACCAAGATACAAGAGGACTATATCCAAGTGCTGAAATGTGATGATGGGCAGAGCAAGAACATCTATCTCATTGACAAGAAGAACATCCACAACAACTACCTGCAAGTCATAAATCAGTATGAAGAAAATGAGGGGCATCATAAGACAAGATATGATGTCAGCATCCTTGTGAATGGTCTGCCATTGGTACATGTGGAGTTGAAGAGAAGGGGTGTGCAACTGAAAGAGGCATTCAATCAAATCAACAGATATCAGAGAGATAGTTTTTGGGCAGGATGTGGATTGTATGAGTATGTGCAGATTTTCATCATCAGTAATGGTACTAACACCAAGTATTACTCCAACACCACAAGAGCAAATCATCTGAAAGAACAACAGCAAGGTAGCAAGAGTAAGACTAAGAAGGCAAGCAACTCATTTGAGTTTTCATCTTTTTGGACTGACAGCAATAACAAGGCAATCCTTGACCTCATTGACTTTACCAAGACCTTCCTTTGTAAGCATACTCTGCTGAATGTGCTGACCAAGTATTGTGTCTTCACCACAGAGAGAATGCTGATGGTGATGAGACCTTATCAGATTGCAGCAACTGAGCGCATTATCCAGAAGATAAACATTGCCAACAACTATAAGCAATGGGGTAAGATAGAAGGTGGTGGTTATATATGGCACACCACAGGTAGTGGTAAGACTCTGACATCTTTCAAGACTGCTCAACTTGCATCAAGACTTGACTACATAGACAAGGTGCTGTTTGTTGTAGATAGAAAGGACTTGGACTATCAGACAATGAAGGAGTATAACAGATTTGAGGAGGGTGCTGCTGACAGCAACTCATCAACTGCTGTGCTTCAAAGGCAGTTGGAGAATAGAGATAAGAGTGGTGCTTACCACGACTATAAGATTATTATCACCACCATTCAGAAACTCTCTATCTTTGTGCAGAAGAACAAGGGACATGAGATATTTCAGAAGAGGGTGGTCATCATCTTTGATGAGTGTCATAGAAGCAACTTTGGTGATATGCACACTGCCATCACCAAGAACTTCAAGAAGTATCATCTGTTTGGTTTCACTGGCACACCTATCTTTGCTGCCAATGCAAGCAATAGCGGTAACATCCAACTGAAAACAACCCAACAAGCATTTGGTGACAAACTGCATACCTACACCATTGTAGATGCCATAAATGATGAGAATGTGTTGCCTTTCAGAATTGACTATGTCAACACATTGAAGCAGAAGGAGAATATCGAGGACAAGCAGATAAGTGCCATTGACAGAGAGAAGGTGATGGCTGCACCTGATAGGGTCAGCGAGGTGGTGAAATACATCCTTGAACACTTTGACCAGAAGACCAAGAGGTCATCTTACTACTCATTCCGCACCACACAGAACATTGGTGAGGTGGCAAGTGCTGGCAGAGGCAAGGAGGTGAAGGAGAACAAGAGCATTCAGAAACTTGCAGGTTTCAATGCTATGTTTGCTGTGGCATCCATCCCAATGGCAAAGGCATACTATAATGAGTTCAAGGCTCAGCAAGCATCATTGCCTGAGGCACAGAGATTGAAGATTGCCACCATCTACTCTTATGGTGCTAATGAAGAGGAGATAGATGGCATACTTGCTGAGGAGAACTCTGAAAGCACCACAAGTCTTGACCAACAGAGTAGAGACTTCCTTGAAGGTGCTATAAAGGACTACAATCAGATGTTCAACACCAACTATGACACATCCAATGATAAGTTTCAGAACTACTACAAGGACTTGTCATTGAGAATGAAGAACAGACAGGTAGATT
The DNA here is from genome assembly GCA_002315285.1 of Bacteroides sp. UBA1773. Lineage (GTDB taxonomy): Bacteria > Bacteroidota > Bacteroidia > Bacteroidales > Bacteroidaceae > DCGR01. Next base: position 2,231 of record DCGR01000019.1, read on the forward strand.
TGCTGATTGTCGTAAACATGTTCCTCACTGGTTTTGATGCTACAACCCTGAACACCCTCTTTGTGGATAAGAACCTAAAACAACATGGACTTATCCAAGCTTACAGCCGTACCAACAGAATACTCAACTCCATCAAGACCTTTGGCAACATAGTTTGTTTCAGAAACTTGCAAAAGGAGACTGATGATGCCATTGCTCTGTTTGGTGATAAGGATGCCTCATCCATTGTGTTGTTGAAGGATTTCCATTCATACTATAATGGTTATGACACTGCCAAGGGCAAGCATTGCTATGGATATGCTGAACTTGCCCTGCAACTGATGAATGAGTTTCCTGATGGTAAGATGCCATTTGGTGAACAAGAGGAGAGAAGGTTCATCCAACTCTTTGGCAGTCTGTTGAAGTCCATCAATGTCTTGCAAGCATTTGACCAGTTTGAAGGTGCAGAACTGCTCACAGATGGACAGATGCAGGACTATCAGTCTCACTATCTTGATTTACGAGATAAGTGGAGAAAGAGAAACCATGCAGACAAGGAAGTGATAAATGATGACCTCATCTTTGAGACAGAACTCATCCGCCAGGTAGAAATCAACATTGACTACATCCTAATGTTGGTGAAGCAATATCATGACAGCAACTGCAAGAATAAGGAGTTGCTTGTCAGCATCACCAAGGCAATAGGTGCAAGTATGAACCTCAGGAGCAAGAAGGAACTGATTGAAAACTTTGTTGAGGCAGTCAATGCTGATGAAGATGTCAATGGTGCTTGGGAGGAATATGTCAAGCAGAAGAAGGAAGAAGACCTTACTGCCATCATCAAGGAGGAAAAACTGAAAGCAGATGAAACAAGGAAGATCATAGACAATGCTTTCAGAGATGGTCTGCTCAGAACCACTGGCACAGACATTGACAAGATACTCCCACCTATGTCAAGATTTGGGGGTGGTGGCAACAGAAGTTACAAGAAGATGTCTGTGATAGAGAAACTGCAAGCATTCTTTGAGAAGTATATTGGATTATAAGTTCAAATGTCATAAACCATATCAAAATGGAAGAAACATATCCGCGAAACTTGAGTTCTTGGAAATAGTGAGCCATGGCATCATGGCTGACCATGCCTATCTTGAAGATGCCTGCTTGCGCCACAGTGAACTCCACTGATTGAAATCCTTGTTGTAGATCAGCCCGATGCCTTGGGTTGTCAGTGCGTTTTTGTAGAAATAGCGGTCGTTGGTCTCGTTGTAACCCCTGACGCGCCACTCCCCATTTCTGGTCAACAGCCACACTGCCTCAAAGTCGCCAATGAAATTCGTATTCGACAACACGTTTTCCTTATAGCCGAAATTGCCATTTATCAGCAGGCGATTGTCGAGCAATCGTCCCGACAGCATGGCCTCGGCCTCCACATCGGTCCATCCACGTTCCCCCGTCGAGAGGTTGGCACCAAGATTCCAGTTCGTGCTGTTCATCCACGACGAAAGCATGTTGTTGAGTTGTCCGCTCAGCGTGCTGAAAGCCAACGAGCTTGCTCCGTTACTCGACTGTGAGGCACTGGTCGCATCGTAAGCATAGAATTTTCCTATTCCGAGCAGGTAAATGATTTGCGTGTTCATCATTTCCTCGGTATTGGTGGCGGCATGTACCAAAGCCCTGTCCTCCTCGCTTATCTGTGGCAGTTCCAAATCAAACTTGATGTCGGGGTCCGATAGCAACCCCGACAATTGCATGATGCAATTCACCTTCACCTTACCTTTCATGTTTGCGTTTGCGTCCAAATCGGCAAGTGAAGCTGAATTGACCGTATGGACTGCCTTTAGGTCGATGGTGGTGTTGGCCGAATTGCCTGTGAACGACACGGAGCCACCACGTTGCAGCACAAGTTCCTTGTGGATAAAGTCCTGCATCGACAAGTCGTATTTTCCCTCATCCACTACGTAAGTGCCATACACGTTGAAGTCACCTTTGTTATAAAAGTCTATCTGTAGGTTGCCATTGCCGTAGGCCACGATGTCATCGCCAGCCACTGGATCCATCACCACCCTCATCTGCGCATTTTTGTTCACCCCAACGTTCACCTTTATCCGCAAGTCACTACGTTGTGAATTGTATGTTTGCAGTTGACGCGCGTTCTGGTAGTGGTAGATGTTGGTGCTGATGGCTTCCTGCCGGCGTTGTGGTGTCTTGTCAACATAGGTGATGAACTGGTTCGAGGTGGCTTCTGTGTTGATGCCCGTAATACAGGTGAAGGTGGTGCCAACGCCGGTCTCCATGTCGCCCACAATGTTCAATCCGTTCATGTCGCTCTCCACGCTCAATGTCCCCGTACCGTACAGACGTCCGTAGAACGTGTTGTTGCCAGCCTCCCTTTCGTCATAGAACAGCATGTTCCGACTGTTCACCTTCAGGTGCAATCCTATTCGTTTCAAATGCCGGTGGCTGATGCATCCATCGAGTACTCCTGTATTTCCTTCCGCATCGGTCACTTCTATGTGTGGAAAATTGAAACGTCCAGCCGAAAGAGTCACGCTGTCATGGGGAACGGCAAACGACGTGTTGATGTCATCTATTCTCATCTTCACGTTATCGGTGATTACCCCACCCTCGAAATCGAGTGATTTCAGTCCGCCAAACAAATGCACATAGCCTGTGACACGCCCGCTGATGTCGCTCACCGATCCTTCCGTAAAATAGTCGAGCAACGCCATCGAGGTGCCGTGAGGATAAATATTCAGATTGAGTTCACCGCGTTTCGGACTCATATAGCCTACCACATTGGTGTAAAAATTTTCAGACTCCTGCATATTGGCAGTAAAGCCGATGCCTTCCACGGCCTTGTCCCATTTCGCATCTATCACCGTCTGCCCCATCAGTCCACCGTTCATGCGGAAACCATCAATATCCAACCTGCCTTGCAAATCCATGTCTCCTTTTAGGTTTCTCAACATCACATGGCCTGAGGCATCGCCCCTGAACATTACGTCATCGAAGCCTACCATATCAAGGAAATAGCTCAGATTCATGTGGTTGAGTCTGACCATACAAGTATCGGTGTCACGATTGCCTATCACTCCCGCCACCTTCACGAACTGTCTGTCATGACCGAAGGTGAAGTTGTCGATGCTCACCATTCCCGAATCGATGGCCACCTCAGCAGCATGGATATTCCACACTGTATCGTTGAGCAACACTTGTGTAGGCTTGATTCTTATGTTGGCGTGAAGGGGGGCATCGTTTGTCCGACGCGACAGCAGGGTCTCCGTTTCGAGTTTTCCGCTGTAAGTCGAAAGTGTGTTGTTTCCCCAGTTCACCGAGGTTTGTACACTGTCTGCATGAGCTGATGCCGTGACGGCAATGTTCATGATGGAACCATCCTCGGCATACTGTCCGGTACGTACATGGCATTTCGCGACACTGTCGTGTATGTCGCACAACAAGGTTGATGATTCGTATCGCGTCCCGTCCCATGACATGTCGGCAGCGTTACCCCGTAGCGACAGCCTATGCTTCGCCTCGTCAAGATGTCCAGACACTTCTATGCTGTGATTCAATTTGAGCGGAATGCCGACCAGACGATTCAACAGTTCGGCATCAGTCAGTTTCCAGTCAAACCGCAACGAATTGTTTTTCCCATAATGTGTCAATTTGTCTGAGAGTATGGGCAAGGAACATGCCAGCAGGTGTCGCAATGATTGGGGTAGTGAGACATATTCGAAATCACCATCTATGTGACCTTTCATGAAAGGCGAATCCAAGGAAATGGTCTTTCGTCCTTCGCCTCGGTTCTGGAGTCTCATCACGATGTCGTCGGCAACATAACCCAATGTATCGGCATCGTAGAGTTGGAGGCTGTCGATACGCATTGTGCCTTGGGCCGTTTCAATCGAATTGCCCATCAGTTGTGCCGTCAGATTCAACGAGATGGCCATGCCTTCGTCTGTTTGTATCAATCCCAATTCCTTGGGGCGTATTTTGTCGAGCATCACACTGACGTTTCCATTCGGAAAATCATGTTGCAACGAAATGGAACCACTCGCACATACGTCACCATTACCCTTGTCGAGGGTCAAGAAACTGTCAAACGTGCAGGTCTGTCCATCCAATGCCAGCGCCACATCGGCCACACCCAACCGCGCATCGCCCAAGAGCATGCCCAAGTCGAACTGTTCGCTTCCCATCGAACCTTTCATCACCGGCTCACCGCCTATGTCCTTCACGTTCAAGTCTGCCACCACCAGTCCTGCACCACACTGCACGTTCCCCTGGAAGTCAAAGTCTTGCAATTCTCCCTTTACCTGTCCTGTTAGGTCCACCTGCTCTATTCTGCTCATGGTGGCATTGTTCGTGTGAGCCCAGCTCTGCAACACGCTTTCCTTTATCGTCAGCTGGTTTAGGTCGGCTGTCACCTGTGCGTTTCTACCCTTGTCCAATCCACTTACGGTTATGTTGCCTCGTAGGGTCACACAAGAGTCACCCTCTATGGCAATGTTGCGCAGTGTCACACTTTCGCGCCTTCCTTTTACCGACAATCCGCCCTTTATACGTTGTGTTTTCCCCTTCAGCAGAGGCAAGAACATGGAAAAGTCGTCAGGAGTCACCTTTACCTTCACCTCTCCCTCGTAGGCCAACACATCGTTCCACTCGGTCGCGGTCGTCAGTGAGTCGTAGCGGAGAACGAAAGCGGGCACGTCGAGACGTGAGTTGGGCAATTGGCATTGCAGTTCCTCCACCTTCAGGTGGTGCTGACCCATGTTCACGTGCATCTTGCAGTTGTTCAGGTCAAATCCACTCCTTTCCCTTGCCGAAAGTCGTTCGACCACGACATCAAGCGAGTCTGTCTGTAACATCGACATTTTGACGAACATATTAACATCACTCAGCTTCACATGATGCGCGTCGAATGTGTCTGTTGTGTCGGGTTCGCTCGCGATATCGTAGCTCACGGTTCCATGCCTCACCAATATGCTTTTCACATCCACCCTAAGCTTCCTGTCCGTAGCCAGTGAGTCACTGCCGCCAAGCGCATCAATAAGAAATGTGTAGTTGGGATCAGCCTGCATGTCTGCCCGACGAATCCTCAAGTCCATGCCGTAGAGCTGTACCTTGCTGATTCGGATGTCGCCCTGTCTGATCAGGCTCATCAGGTCATATTTCACCAACAAATGGCCAATGTAAAGGAAATCATTTCCCGTAGTGTCCTTCAGGTTCACGTCCTTCATGGATATGCGGTTCAGCAGGTCGGGATGGATGCTTCCTATCGATATCTGTGACCCAAACACTCCCTCCAGTTGCCGTTCCACCACATCACCTATCTGTTTTTGCAAGGCTGTATGCCGCTTCATGCCGATGATGCACAACCAGACGACCATCAGGCCAATCAGTATGCCGCTAGCTACCTTGCATGTCACCTTTGCCGATCTCATCGCACTGTTATCCGTAATCCGTTTCTTTTCAGGAATTCACATTTTCTTTTTGGGCACGCAAAATTAACACATTTTTCTCTCACAGCCAACAAAAAGCCCATCAGATGATTATCGAACCGCCTTTTGCAAGCGTTTCCCTGACTTCTTTGGCCGATACGTCCTTGATAGCCTTGTCATGGTGTAATGCCAAGTAGGCGGTAACCCCCGCAGCCTCGCCCAGCTGGTTCATGTTGACCATGACGCGGATGCCCGAGAAAGCTGTTGCCTCAGCATCGAGCATTCGGCCTGCAAGGATCAGATTGTCGAATCGTGGCGGAATGAGCGAGCGCAAAGGCACCTGGTAATAAGTGGGATTCTCCGTTGTCTCTTCCCTCCAACGACTGGCCTCCGTAGGATGCCCTGGATTGACGTATGTCTGTGAACCGTCAAGTTCCTTGAATGTGATGCCACCCTCATCACGGTGGTGAAGGTCGAAATGATAGCTTCCATTGGCTATCGCATCGTCGTAGTGCAGTCCATACATGGCCTCGGAATCTTTCACTTGGTAAAGACATTTGATGTGCCGTGATTCGCGAATGCCCATATAGGAAGGCAGTGCAACGAGATTCAGTTTCCTTTCGTTGGTGCTGTATTTGCGCATCATGTCCATGATGGCGCGAATTTGACGACGGCCCTCAATTTCAGCCTTCGTCAGTTCGTCGGCTACGGAGCAATCCGTGCCATACATACGGGTACCACACAGCATGAATGTGTTGCCAGGGGGAACTGGCGCTCCCCAGATGAACCCTTCGGGCAAATTGAACTCTTTGGCATGCTCTTTCAGGATGTTTGCGAACTCTCCATAGTCAAAGTTCTCCAAGTTGGCTGATGTAGTGGGTGGTTGCATGAGGTCATGGGTGTATGATTCCAATCCCAGTCGGTAGGCAAGGTCGGCATCTCCTGTGGCATCGACGAAATACTTTGCCTTGATGACCTGGCGACCCGATTTCGTCTCAACAATCACGCCATACAATTTTCCCTCGTCGTTGAGCAAAGGTTCTGAAAAGGAGGTGTGGAAGAAAGGCGTGATTTTTTCTTCAAGCACAACCTCGTCGAGTTCTATCTTCAGCTCCTGCGTGTTGAGCGTATAGGCTGATGTGGGACTGTTAGGCTTGAATATCACACAGTCGCGCTTTTGCAAGCGTTCGATGAACTCCTGTGTCAGTCCCGCGATGATTGGTGTTTTTCCTGCCGTGTCGGTCAGCGAATGCCAAATGTTCACGAGTGAACTTGTGGCTACACCACCGAAGGCATTCTGCTTTTCCACCACACACACCGATGCGCCCAGACGGGCGGCACGGATAGCCGCGAAAACACCGGTACAGCTACCTCCCAAGACACAAATGTCGCACTCATGCGCAATGGGAAGCAGGTCCGTATTCTTTGGCACGGCAATTGGCGAAGGGGTTTTGACTGCACAACCCAACAGTGTCATGCCGGCACTGCCTGCTACGAATTCGCCTAAGAACTTTCTACGTGATTTCTTTTCCATAATCGTTCTGTTTTTGTTCTGAATACAATGGTAAGGTATGATGAACTACACTTCTTCCTGTCAGGATTCATGATTTTCTTTTCCGCTGGCACCTCATCCTTTCAGCCGTTTTGCTATCTCATGGTAAAGGTCTGCCTTCTCCTCGTCGCCCAACTGCTGATACACATCACCCAGCTGCTGATAGGCTGCCGGATGGTCTTTTTTCAGTTTACATGCCATCTCGAAATCGCCAACGGCCCCTTCCAAGTCGTTCATGGCGAAACGGCACTTGCCTCGGTTGTAGCGAGCCTTGTATGATCGGCTGTTCAACCTGACAGCTTCGTTCAGACATTGCATGGCTGGATAGTAGTCATGCATGTTGTAAAAGGTAATTCCCTTGCGTATGTAAGCATCGACATACTTGGGATTGATTTCGATGGCCTTGTTGTAGTTGGCAATGGCAGCCTGTGGGTTGTGCGCCTGAGTGATGCATTCGTTGCCCATCACGAAATATTCCTTGGCATATTTCTCCATATTCTTGCATTGCTGCTGCATGTGGCTGCGCAACTCGTCGTTTTCGGCCTTGAGCTTGTTGATGATTCCCAACTTGCGGCGGATAAGGCGTTTCACGGATGGCTTCTCGATGTCGTATCGGGCATGGATGGCCAGGAAGAAATGGTTCAGGCACGACTCGAAATCACCCTGGTCAAAATCCTCCACACACTGCCGGTATTCCACATCGGCCTGTGCCTGCTTCATGGCGCGTGCGTATGCTTGCTCATCGTTGAACTGTTTGGCAAAGGTCACAATCTCCTGACGGACAAACACATCGCTCCTGTTCAGCGGAGCCCGCAAGCAGATGCCATCGAGAGAGGTGCAACGACTGAGTGCCACGTAGGTCTGTCCTCCGGCAAACACTCCGCCCGTGAAATCGATGGTGACGCGGGCGAACGTGAGTCCCTGGCTTTTGTGTACGGTAATGGCCCATGCCAACCGGATGGGAAATTGGGTGAACACCCCCAATTCTTCCTCTTCTATGCGCTTCTCCATCTCGTTGTAGCGATAACGTATGTTGCACCACTTTTCCTGTTCCACCTCATATTCGTCACCTTGCTCGGTCACCACAAACAAGGTGTTGTCGTCACCAATGCCGGAGATGGTACCAAGTGTTCCGTTCACCCAACGGTGTTCACGGTCGTTCTTGATGAAGATGATCTGGGCTCCGGGCTTCACCTCCAGCTGCAGCTGCGTGGGCAGGGAGCTCTCAGGGAAGTCGCCACTGATGCTCCCTTTCAGTACGGTCGGCTCGCCTGGCAGACTGTCGAGTTTCTGTTGGTTGATGAAATCTACTGTGTCGCGCCGTGTGGCCAGTGTGATACGCAACTCATCAGAGGAAAGCGCTTCGGCGGCGGCATAGCGCGTGTTAAGCAGTTGGAGGTCAGCGGCCGTGGCCGTGTTGGCGCGGATGCGGTCGAGCACACCGACAAACACCTTGTCGCTCTGGCGATACACTTTCGTAAGTTCTATGCTCACGAGACTGAATTGTTGGAACACATGGGCACAGAAGAAGAACGGAGCAGTGTAGAAGCGTCGCAGAATGTCGCGCTCGTCTTGTTTCACCACTGGCTCAAGCTGGTACACGTCACCCACCAGCAGCATCTGTTTGCCACCAAAAGGATCGCGCATATTGCCCGAATAAACCCGCAACACTTTATCAATGAAGTCGATGATATCGGCACGCACCATCGAGATCTCGTCGATGATGACCAACTCCAGCTCCTTGATGAGTCGGCAGTGCTCCTTCGAGTATTTCAGGAACTCACGCAGCTTTCCTCCTCGGATGGCCAGCTGTGGATCATCGGGCAGTAGCGGGTGAAAAGGCAGTTTGAAAAAACTGTGCATGGTACATCCCCTGGCATTGATGGCGGCAATGCCGGTAGGGGCAAGCACCACATACTTCTTGCGGGTGTGTTCACAAATGTATTTCAGAAACGTGGATTTACCCGTGCCCGCCTTGCCTGTGAGAAACACCGACTGGCGGGTGTATTGTATGAGCGAGGCGGCATCCTGAAATTCCTTGTTCGAGGTATCTATCTGCATGACAATGTTCGACAGGTGTTTTTATTCGTAAGCAAACACTTTATAGGTCAGTGCGTGCGAAGCCACTGTAGTGAAAAGTTCTCGTACCACAACTCCACTCCACGACGGTTTTCCTCGATGTAGGCTCCAATGCTGCCATCAGGCAGCACCGTGATGGACGAATATTGCGAAGGACCCGCACAGATGGTCTTGCGCTCAGGCGTTTCGGGCACAACACTACTGCCACGGAATCTCACCGATGTGATGTCGGCACTGACCCATCGTCCCTCGGTTGCTTCCATGCTGATGTCGGCGGCAAGTCGGCACACCGTGGTGTCGGTCATCACCTGTCGACACGAAATCACGTAATCGGTTTTCCCTTCCTCTACTTCGACACGGCCAATGACCTCATCATCAAGACACAAGCACAACGATGTCACATCCGCTGCCGAGGCCTGTAGCCTACACTCCACCCCCTTAAGCACACAATCGCTTTGTGGAGCAACAGTGAGGGACAACAAAGTCTCGCAATCGTTGCCACGTCCCGTAAACCGATTGTCGCGACCCACGACAACTTCAGCCTTATCAGGTTCGCAACTTGTCAGGCATCCTGCCACAAGCATCACGAAAGTCATCCATCCAAAAGTCCTTTTCATATTCTGTTCTGTTCACATTTTCCATTTCCCATTTTCCCCCTTCTCCTGGAAAGGGAGAACAAAGGTGAGACACACCCCCCACCGCTTCAAAATTACTACTTTTTTCCATAGCATCACACTTTTCCACATTCTTTTTGCTTCATATCGTGCATATTCGCAGGAAAAAGAATACCTTTGCTCTCGACAAATCATTAAGGATAACGAAACATCACATGAAAAGAGCCATTGTAATGGGAGGCACTTCAGGCATGGGGAGCGAAGTGGCATTGGAATTGCTGCGACGAGGCTACCTCGTAGGTGTTGCCGGAAGACGTGAAGAGGCACTCCGCGAACTCCAGCAGCATTACCCTGAGAAAGTGTTTGTAAAGGTCATCGATGTCGCCAACACCGATGCGCCTACCAGATTGCTCGAGCTCATCGATGATTTAGGTGGAATGGACTTATACTTCCACAGCTCGGGTTATGGCAAGGAAAACGGAATGCTCCGACCTGAGTTGGAATACACCACGGTGATGACCAATGGCATAGGATTCACCCAAATGATCGACACCGCGTTCAATTATTTCAAGGATTCAAGACGTGCCGGACACATTGCCTTCATTTCGAGCATTGCTGGCTACAAAGGGTTGGGGCTTTCACCATCCTACTCAGCCACCAAGCGCTTCCAGTGGATTTATGCCGAGTCGCTCGCACAGTTGGCTCACATGCAGCGGCTCCCCATCACTTTCACCGACATCCGCCCTGGTTTTGTCGATACCGCGTTCATTGCCGGATCAAGTTATCCCATGAAGATGGACAAGCAATATGTAACACGCCACATCTTGAAAGCTTTGGAAAAAAGACAGCGTAAGGTGGTCATCGACTGGCGATATCGCCTGTTGTGTCTCTTGTGGCAGCTCTTGCCCAGCTGTCTATGGGAGCACATGAGCATAGGGAAAGTAAAAGAATAGCACCTATCGGATTTGCAACACGTCCATCAAGTCACCGAATCGGTCGATGACGTAAGTGGCATGCTGAGCTGTGAGCTGTGCACGTGTGTGGTTGCCGTATGTCACGCCACAGGTGTCGCATCCTGCCCGCTGTCCCATCTGAATGTCGTAAATTGTGTCGCCCACCACCAAGGTGTCATCGGCCGACACCTGGAAATAGTCCAACAACTTCAGCACCATTTCAGGTGCTGGCTTTTTCTGTTCAGCATCCTCGTAGGCCATGCAACGGTGAAACATTCCATCGATTCCCATCTGTTGGCACAACAGGTCTAAGCTGCACTTCGACCTACTCGTGGCCACTCCCAGCAGGATGCCACTTTCACGGATGCTCCGCAATGTGTCCTTCACCGTGGGAAACAGTGTGGCAATGGCTTCCTTCTGCTCGAAAAACAGGTGGCGATACACCTCGGCACAGTGGTCGATGACCGCTTCGTCATCACATTTCGTCATGATGGCCAGACACTGCTCGAAAGGCAACCCAATGGTCTGCCTGATGGCCTCGTCCTGGATGTCAGGAAATCCCATGACACGCAGCATGGCATGAGAGGTGGCTACGATATGGGCTGCCGTGTCGGCCACAGTGCCATCAAAATCGAACACGACCAAACGATATGCGCTCATCATGGCAATGCTATTTGTAAATCAGGAAAATACAAGGAACCTTCGACAGGTCAGGCAGCTGTCCCTTCCATTCCTTGCAGGTTTTGGTTCGTATGAACTCGTCGGCACAGGTGATGTTGGCGGCAATGCACAAGCGTGTTTGCGGACGGCAGGCTTTCAGTATGTCATCCATCATCTTGTTGTTCCTGTAAGGAGTCTCGATGAACAGCTGTGTCTGGTCCTCCGTATAGACCCGCGTTTCCAGCTGTTTCAGCCGTTTCTGGCGTTCCTCGGGCCCTATGGGCAGGTAGCCATGAAAGGCAAAGCTCTGCCCGTTGAATCCGCTTCCCATCACCGACAGGATGATACTCGAAGGACCCACCAGCGGCACCACCTTCAGCCCCTTGCGCTGGGCCAATGCCACTACGTCGGCTCCTGGATCGGCCACGGCTGGACATCCTGCCTCGGAAATCACGCCCGTGGCATGTCCCTGTCCGAGCGGTTCGAGGTAGGTGCCAATTACGGCAGGGTCGGTGTGCTTGTTGAGCGGGTAGAACGTGAGCGAGTCGATGTCGATGTCACGGTCCACTCTTTTCAGAAACCGTCGTGCTGAGCGCACATCCTCCACAATGAAATGGCGGATGCCGATGATTACCTCCTTGTTATATGTCGGCAACACCTGTTCCACAGGAGTGTCGCCCAACAGCACTGGCAGCAGGTAGAGCGCGGCTTCCATCGTCATCTCATCTTGTCAAGAAAATAGTTCGTGATCTTGGTGAGCAGATGATAGGTCGTGTTGCCACCCGAAATGCCGTGGTTGCGGTTCGTATATACGTGCATGTCGAATTGCTTGTCGGCCTGGACCAGGGCCTCGGCATATTCCATGGTGTTGCGGAAATGGACATTGTCGTCGGCCGAGCCATGCACAATCAGCAATGTGCCATTGAGTCTGCTGGCACGGCTCATACACGATGAGGCCTCATAGCCCTCCATGTTCTCCTTGGGCATACGCATGAACCGCTCCGTATAGACAGTGTCGTAGAAACGCCAGTCGGTGGGAGGGGCCACAGCCACGCCAGCACGGAAGCAGGGCGTGCCCTCGCTCATCGACATGAGCGTGTTGTAGCCGCCATAGCTCCATCCCCAGATGCCGATACGGTCCTTGTCAACGTAAGGCAAGGTGGCAAGGTAGAGAGCCGTTTCCACTTGGTCACGCGACTCCTTCACACCGATGTTCAGGTAGGTGCATTTCTCAAAGTCTGCACCACGCCCGCCAGTGCCACGTCCGTCCACACTTACCGCAATGAAGCCACGGTCAATCATGTAGGCCTCGAACATGCCTCCATCGCGCCTGGCACCGATGCGCCATTTGTCGGTCACTTCCTGCGAGCCAGGACCGCCATACTGGTGCATGACGACCGCATATTTTTTCGAAGGGTCGAAGTCGCGGGGTTTCATCATCCATCCGTTGAGTGTCACGCCCTCCGAGGTGGTGAAAGTGAAGAATTCCTTCTGCGGCACGTCATATTCGCTCAGTTTCTGCAGCAGGGCCTTGTTGTCGATAAGGGTCTTGAGCAGACGGCCGTTGTTGTCGCGCAGCGTATAGACGGGAGGGGTCGTGATGTTCGAGAACGTGTTCATGTAGTATTTCAGTGAGGCACTGAAAATAGCGCTGTTGGTGCCCACACCGTCCGACAGCTTCACCTTCTTGCCCTTGGCGTCAATCTTATACACGGCCGTGCGCAGTGGACTCTCCTCGTTCGACGAGTAGTAAGTGGTGCCCGTTTTCTCATCGTAGCCGTAGAACTCTTTCACCTCGAATTTGCCCTTGGTAATCTGTCGCACCAAGTTGCCGCCAGTAGTGTAGAGGTAGAGGTGATTGAATCCGTCGCGTTCGCTCATCAGCACAATGTTGTTCGTGTAGATGCGCATGTTGGCATATTCCTCTTCCTTCACGTAGTTCTTGATGTTGTCGCGCACAATGAGGTTGCACACCGTACTGCGTGCGTTGGCCATGTAGAGGTCAAAACGGTCCTGGCGGCGGTTGAGCGCCACGATGGCAAGCTCGTTCTCGTTTTTCGAGAATTCTATGCGGGGGATGTAGTCATAGGCATCGGCAGGAAGGGCAATCTGCCGGGTCACCTGCGACTTGATGTCGAAACTGTGGATAGTCACCGTGGAATTGTCGATGCCAGCCATCGGATATTTGAAGCTGTAGGCTCCCGGATAGGTGGCATTGCCATCAAAAACCGGAGCCATACCCTTGTACATCGGGAATGAGAACCAAGGCACCCGACTCTCATCGAAACGCAGGTAGGCTATCATCTTGGAGTCGGCACTGAAGTCGAAGGCGCGAGTCATGCCAAACTCCTCCTCATACACCCAGTCAGGCAGACCGTTGATGATCTTGTTACGCTCACCATCCTTCGTCACTTGGCTCTCGCTGTTGCCAAACAGCAACTTCACCAGATAGATGTTGTTGTCGCGCACGAAAGCAACCTGGTTGCCGTCCGGACTGAACAGCGGCACCTGCTGCGGACCGCCTTCCGAAAGTTTCTCCAACGTGTTGTTGCGCACGTTGTAGATGTAATATACGGCCGTGAACGATCGGCGGTAGATGTATCGTGTCTCCGTCTGGATCAGTATTTTCGACTCGTCGGGACTCATCGTGTAGCCATCGAAGTGTTGCAGGGAAATGTCGCGTGCCTTTTCCACATCAAACACCACGCCCACCTTCTCGCCCGTCCTGAACGAATATTTCTCGATGCGTTTCCTATCGTTGCTCTGGCGCATGTAGTGCTCGCCATCTGCCATGGGACACACGCCAAAAATGCCTTCAGTCCGAAACTCACCTCTGGCCACCTCGTTCAATTCCACTTTGCGGGCATTGGCCGCCTGCATCATCAGGCAAACCAACAATAGCACATACAACTTCTTCATACTGATATGGTTTGTTATTTTCTCATTTGTCAGTTAGGGCAATGTCCCGCCATTGCATCGGAAACATCGTGCAAATATAACACTTAATTCCGAACGTTCCACCTTTCTGTCCGAAAAACTGAAATGATGTCACATTTCACTACCCCGACAACACTTATCGTAGCTTGCCATCCCATCTGCCATTCCCGCCCAATCAACACCATTCGCCACCATCCTGGAAAAGTCCCCCAGCCCGTTCGTCACAGTAACGATTTTTTTATAAGTTTGATGGTACGATGAAAGGCAAGATGAACCTTTTATACGAGATGAACCTTTTATAGGTTCATGTGCATTATTCAGGAAAAACGAAAAATGATTATCCGCAAGAAGCCG
>DCGR01000019.1:17032-17156 GCA_002315285.1 Bacteroides sp. UBA1773
CCACCTTTTCAACACCGTCATGTGTACCAAGATTATCCATAAGGACTGTGGATGCTCTTGAAATTGACTTTGTTGCATGCTCCTCAAACGTTGATGACCTCAGATTCTCCATGACTTGCATTTT
>DCGR01000095.1:0-1607 GCA_002315285.1 Bacteroides sp. UBA1773
TCAAATAAATTTAAACAGCTTCTTATTTGACCATGAGTTACAACAAAAAATCAAAAGAAGTATTGTTCAGCGCGTCATCCTTGATGGCAGTCCTTTTACTTTTCACGATGTGCTCGCCCTCCGTAAAGGAATACACCGTCGATGGAAACACCGGTGCAGACATCCAGAAGATGATTGATAAGGCTTTCGCCGATGGCGGTGGCAAGGTGTTGGTGCCGGCCGGATGCTACAATGTAGGCTCCATCCAGCTTAAGAGCAATGTGGAACTTCATTTGGAAAAGGATGCGGTAGTTCTCGGCTCTGATAAGAGCGAAGATTACGACAGTTTTCCCGAGGAGGTTTGTGCGATAAAGCCTGAGAAGTCCAGCAAGGTGCTTGTGTATGCATACAATTCGCAAAACATCGCGATTACGGGTGAAGGCTTGATAGACGGTAGGGGACTTGAGTTTTTCGACGTTGCCGCCGAACACAACGGATATTTTCCCAAACCTCCCATTGAGCGTCCCAGAATGGTGCAGTTCGTCAATTGCGATGGCATCCGTCTCGAGGGTGTTACCTTCAAGGACTCTCCGTGCTGGACCATGTTCATCAGGCTTTGCCAGAACATCGATGTCCACGGAATCACCATCACTGCCGACCAGAGGATGATCAACAACGATGGCATCGACTTTGACGGTTGTAAGCATGTACGCGTGAGCGATTCCCGATTCAAGACCTGTGACGACTGCCTCATTCTCAGGGCTATGAGGGAGAGTGCGGAGCAGCATGTCGTTTGTGAGGACGTGATTGTCACCAACTGCAATCTCAATTCCCGTTGCCAGACGGTCCGCCTTGGCTGCCCATCGGATGACGTGATCAGGAACGCGCTGTTCAAGAACATCGTGGCCGTGGGCAACAACGGCATATTCGCCGACTATCCGACCCGTTACCTGAACTCCGATGACGAGGGATACATGGACATATCTGACATCGTGTTCGAAAACTATAGCGGCACATTCGACGGCAGCGCTGTGCAGATAGTGTCGCAGCCCGGAGTGAAGATACGAAGGGCTGATGGGTTTGTGTTCCGTAATTTCGATGTGAAGAGTGCGCACACGCTCAATTTCATCGGTAACGAGGGCCATGAGATAGGCAGTGTCCTGCTCGAGAACTTCAAGGCCGATGTGGCAGGAGATGGTGATCCGTTTGTTGTCAAAGGATGCAAGGGACTGACCTTCAAGGGGGTCATCGCCAACGGCCGCCAGTACCCCGACGGTCTGGTCGCGAGTGAACCTGGCTCGAATGCTTCTCTTGAAAGAGGTGCTACAGTGTCGTGGGAACAGCATAAGAAAAAATAAAGGCCAGACAGTGGACTTACAAAGCAGGCGAGGCAATGTGTCTCGCCTGTTGTCGATTGCGTCGGAGAAGTGTGGGTTGTCGCCGGTCTTTGGCGTTCCACCTGACCGCTGGCGTTTCTGTGATCACCGCTGGCGTGGAGATTCGGGAGATTCGGGAGAAAATGTGGCGCACGTATGCGTGGAATGTTGTCAGGGCATGAAAAGAAGAGAGGTTCACGAGCATCGTGAACCTCTCTTCCATTGTACACCCTCAGGGACTCGAACCCTGGA
>DCGR01000095.1:1618-17687 GCA_002315285.1 Bacteroides sp. UBA1773
GACCCACTGATTAAGAGTCAGTTGCTCTACCAACTGAGCTAAGGGTGCAACTTCGTTGGAAATTTCTTTCCTTCTTGTTTGCGGGTGCAAAGGTATGATGTTTTTTTGAGCCTGCCAAATGTTTTTGATGTTTTTTTGCGAGAAACATCAAAATTCGTATAAACTGGAGGGTGTCGTACGCTTCAGTGCGGTCAGTTCGACTTCTTTCCCTACGCAGATGCCGTGCGAACGGAGTTCCAATTCCACGGTTTTGTAGGCAAGTTCGGGGTGGTTGTTGTCTTTGCTGAGGTGGCACAGCCAAATGTGATGAAGGTGCTCGCTGATGTTTTCGGCAAGGAAGCGTGCGGTGTCGTGATTGCCCAAATGTCCGGTGGGGCTCTTGATTCTCTCCTTGAGATGTGGCGGATAGGGACCCATGGCAAGCATCTCCTCATCGTAATTGGCCTCGATGATGAGGTAGTTGGCCTTACGGATGTAATGGGCTGCAACATCGGTGATCTCGCCGATGTCGGTGAGGAAAGAGAAAGTCCGTCCGTCTATTTCAATGCAGTAGCCCACGTTGTCGATGGCATCGTGGGGAACGGGAAAGGGGGTGATGGTAAAATCGCGGAACCGGAAGGGCTTTTCCTTCTCGACGACATATTGCATCATGGCAGGGATTTTCTCGCTGATGCAATAGTTTTGGTTGATGCCTTGATGGACGAGTTGGGTGGTGTAGATGGGGAGGTATAGCTTGTTGGCCAGTGCGCTCAGGGCTTTGATATGGTCGGCATGGTCGTGGGTCACGAAAACGGCCCGGACCTTTTCCTCAAGCGATATGCCAACGTCCTTGAGGCTCTTCTTGATGGTGCGTGCCGGCAGGCCTGCATCAATGAGAATGCCGTAGTTGTCGGTGCCAAGATAGTAGGAGTTTCCGCTACTTCCGCTTCCTAAACTTATAAATTTTATCTTCATTTGCCTTGTATCATTGTTTCGGGCTGCAAAGATATAAAAAATAGGCCAATCGACCTACACTGTTGCGTGAAATAACGCTAATGGTTGTTGCCGAATTGAAAAAAGGGACTGACCAAGGCTGCTTCTGACTTTTGGCGAAGACGAAAATGGGTATGTTGGCTGATGCCTGAAGGGCGAAAGCTGACAAGCTGTTGTGGCTATGGTTCCGTCATATCTGATGTATGAGTTGGGTGATGTTGACAGTGAACATGCGGGCTGCCATGGCAAGCAGGATGAAGCCGAAAAACTTGCGGATGATGTAAATGGCTGTGGTGCTGACAATCTGTTGTATCCGTTCGGTCATCCGGAGTACGATGTAAACCACTATCATGTTGAGGAGCAAGGCAAGCAGGATGTTGATGTCGGCATATTCGGCACGCAACGAGAGCAACGTGGTGAACGCACCGACACCGGCAATGAGCGGGAATACCAACGGCACGATGGCACTCCGCTTGGATGGGCCATTGTTCTTGAATATCTCCACATCGAGAATCATCTCGAGTGCCAGGCAGAACAGAACCATTGAGCCGGCTACGGCAAACGAACTCTTATCGACCTGAAACAGGCGCAGGAGCATGTCGCCCGCATAGAAGAACGCGAAGAGAATGATTGCCGACAGCGAGGCCGTCTTTTTGGCGTTGACGTTCATCCCTTTCTCGCGTAACGAGATGATGATGGGCACAGAACCGATGATGTCGATGATGGCAAATAGTACCAGAAAGGCACTTGCCAATTGTTGTAGATTGATATTGGTGAATGTCATTGTGATGAAATGTGAATGTTTTAATATGATTAGGTCTGTTTTTTTTTGAAAATGCAAAATTATACAGTTTTTAATCATCTGCCAAAGAAAAGGGAGGAAAAATTTGTGTAATTGGCAATTGATTTCTATTTTTGTCGGATAAAATGAAGTGAGTAGATGAAATTTTTGAAACCGGATTATGTTTTTGAGGTCAGCTGGGAGGTTTGCCACAAGATGGGTGGAATATACACGGTACTTTCCACGCATGCGAAAACCTTGCAGAACCTGTTTGCCGATAAAGTGATATTCATCGGACCTGATTTCGCGGATGTGGCTTCGAATGAGTCGTTTATGGAAGATGAAACCCTTTTCTGCTCATGGCGCAAACATGCGGTGGAGTACGAAGACTTGAAAGTAAAGGTGGGCCGTTGGAATGTTCCTGGTTCACCTATTGCCCTATTGGTGGATTTCAATCCGTTCTTTGTCCGGAAGAATGAGTGGTATGGCAAGATGTGGGAATGGTATGGCGTAGATTCGTTGCATTCCTATGGCGATTATGATGAGGCCTCCATGTTCTCCTTGGCTGCTGCCAGAGTGGCGGAGAGCTTTTACCTTTTCGAAATGAAATCGAAAGGCGACCTCGTGTATCAGGCACATGAGTGGATGACGGGCATGGGAGCCTTGTACTTGCAACATCAGTTGCCTCAGGTGGCCACCGTATTCACCACGCATGCCACCTCGATAGGCAGAAGCATTGCGGGCAACATGAAGCCTCTTTACGATTATATGCAGGGCTACAATGGCGACCAGATGGCTCGAGAACTGAACATGGAAGCCAAACATTCGATAGAGAAGCAGACTGCCCTTCATGTGGATTGCTTCACAACCGTGAGCGAAATCACGAACCGTGAGTGCCGACAGTTGCTGGAACGTGAAGCCGATGTGGTGCTTCCCAATGGGTTCGAGGCTGATTTCGTGCCCAAAGGAAGATTGTTGGGGCAGAAACGCAAAGAGGCTCGTGCCAGAATGTTGGCAGTGGCGAATGCTCTGATAGGAACCAATCTGGATGACTCGACGCTGATAGTGGGCACAAGTGGCAGGTATGAATTCAAGAACAAGGGGCAGGATGTGTTTCTGGAGGCCATGAGCCGATTGCGTGGTGATGACAGACTGCAACGGAATGTGCTGGCTTTTATGGCTGTGCCTGCTTGGAGTGGCGATGCCCGTCAGGATGTGAAGCAGCGATTGGATCGGGGCGAACTGGGCAGTTTCCCGCTGGAATGTCCGGTGCTGACTCATTGGCTGCATAATATGGATGATGACAGGGCTTTGGGCATGATGCGCTATCTGAACATGATGAATCAGCGTGACTCTAGGGTGTGGGTGGTGTTCGTGCCGTGTTATCTGGACGGTCATGATGGTGTGATCAACCTATCGTATTATGATTGGATTGAGGGTTGCGACCTTTGTGTGTTTCCCTCGTACTATGAGCCCTGGGGTTATACACCATTGGAGAGCATCGCATTCAAGGTGCCGGCTGTGACGACTGACTTGGCCGGATTTGGCCGTTGGGTGAATGATACCTGCGGGCATGAAGCGGAACTGGCCGATGGTGTGAAGGTAATCCATCGCACCGACGGAAACTACTGGCAGGTGGCGGAGGATGTGAAGAACGTGACCGTACAGTTTGCCGGATTCAATGAAGTGCAAGTGACGGAAGTGAGGAAGGCTTCGGCTGCCTTGGCAGAAAAAGCGTTGTGGAAACATTTCATCAAGTACTACTTGGAGGCGTACGATTGTGCTTTGAGGCATAGGGACGAAAGGACAAAATGAGATAATCGGAACAATTGGAAAAAAACAAAAAAAGTTTGACAGATGAAACTTAAAATTAGCAACACGAATGCTCCAGTGTGGAAGGAAGTGACAGTGAAGTCGCACATTCCCGAGGCGCTGATGAAACTGGAAGAGTTAGCACACAATGTGTGGTGGGCCTGGAATTACGAAGCCCGTCATTTATTCGAATCGTTGGATTCTGAACTGTGGGAGGAGTCGGGTGAGAATCCTGTCCTGTTGCTGGAAAAAATCAGCTACGAGAAATTGGAAACATTGGCTCAGGATGCGACGTTGCTGCAGCGTATGAACGAGGTGTATGACAAATTCACGGCTTACATGCAGGAACCTCCTCGCACAGACCGTGCATCGGTGGCTTATTTTTGCATGGAATATGGCTTGACCCATGTGCTGAAAATTTATTCGGGCGGTCTGGGCATTCTTGCGGGTGATTACATGAAGGAGGCCTCGGACAGCAATGTGGACATGTGTGGTGTCGGCTTCTTGTACCGTTATGGCTATTTTACCCAAAGCCTTTCAATGGACGGACAACAGATTGCCAACTATGAACCTCAGAACTTCAACGAATTGCCGTTGGTGCAGGTGCTTGACGAGACGGGGAAGCCATTGGTGCTTGATGTGCCTTACTTGGATTATTTCGTGCACGCTTACGTGTGGAAGGTACAGGTGGGTCGGGTGCCGTTATATCTGATGGATACTGACAATGAGCTGAACAGTGAATACGACCGTCCGATTACCCATCAACTTTATGGTGGCGACTGGGAGAACCGCATGAAGCAGGAGATATTGTTGGGCATTGGTGGTGTGTTGCTCTTGAAACGTCTTGGCATCAAGAAAGACATTTATCACTGCAACGAAGGACATGCGGCCTTGTGTAATCTGCAGCGTTTGTGTGATTATATAGAGGAGGAGCATTTGAGCTTCAATGAGGCTCTTGAGGTGGTCCGCTCTTCTTCGCTCTATACTGTCCACACTCCGGTTCCTGCCGGCCATGACTATTTCGATGAGGGTCTTTTCGGAAAGTATATGGGTGGTTATGCCCATCGCTTGGGTATCAGCTGGGGCGAACTGATGGATATGGGACGTACCAATCCGGGTGATTGTGGCGAGCGATTCTGCATGAGCACCTTTGCATGCAACACTTGCCAGGAAGTGAATGGAGTGAGCTGGCTGCATGGAAAGGTTTCGCAGAAAATGTTCTCGGGCATTTGGAAAGGTTATTTCCCTGAGGAAAGCCATGTGGGTTATGTCACCAATGGTGTGCATTACCCATCGTGGGCATCACGTGAATGGCAGTTCATCTATCATAAATATTTCCCCAAGGAGCATCTGAATGACCAATCGAATGAACAGATCTGGGAACACATTTATGATGTGCCCGATGAGGAAATCTGGAACTCACGTATGGCTGCGAAGCGTAGGCTGGTGGATTACATACGCAAGGAGTTTGCACGCGACTGGCTGAAGAACCAGGGGGATCCGGCTCGTATCGTGTCACTGCTCGACAAGATAAACCCCAATGCGTTGATTATTGGTTTTGCCCGTCGTTTTGCTACATACAAGCGTGCACATCTGTTGTTTACCGACCTTGAACGCTTGTCGCAGATCGTGAATAATCCGCAATATCCCGTCCAGTTCATTTTTGCCGGGAAGGCGCATCCACATGATGGAGCAGGACAGGGGTTGATCAAGCAGATCATAGAAATAAGCCGTCGTCCGGAGTTCATCGGAAAAATAATTTTCTTGGAAAACTATGACATTCGTCTGGCACGTCGCCTTGTGTCGGGAGTGGATATCTGGATGAATACACCGACACGACCACTTGAGGCTTCAGGTACGTCGGGCGAGAAGGCTCTGATGAATGGAGTGCTCAACCTCTCTGTGCTCGATGGCTGGTGGCTCGAGGGCTATCGTGAGGGCGCAGGATGGGCTCTCACAGAGAAACGTACGTATGAGAATCAGTCATATCAGGACCAGTTGGATGCAACCACCATTTACAGTTTGTTAGAAAAGGAAATACAACCTCTGTACTATGCCCGCAATGCCAAGAGCTATAGTGAAGGGTGGGTGCGTACGGTGAAAAACAGTATTGCGCACATTGCTCCTCACTACACGATGAAACGCCAACTTGACGATTATTACGACCGTTTCTATAACAAGGAGGCACAGCGTAATCGCGCTCTCGTGGCAGACAACTTTGCAAAGGCCAAGGAAATTGCCGCTTGGAAAGAGCGTGTGGCTGAGGTTTGGGATAGCATTTCCATCGTATCATCAAATTTATCGGAAGAACTTGGAAACGCACATATTGAAAGTGGTAGAGAATATTTAGGCACGTTTGTCGTCGATGAGAAAGGCCTTGATGATGCAATCGGATTGGAGGTTGTAACGTTGACACGGGATGCTGATGGCAAGGACTGCATTTACAGTGTCGAACCGCTCACCATGGTTAGGCGTGAAGGTAACCTGCATACGTTCTCTCTGAAATATGGCGTGTCGAATGCAGGCAATTACCGTATATGTCTTCGTATGTATCCGAAGAATGCGGATCTGCCTTATCGTCAGGACTTCTGCTATGTGCGTTGGTTCATGTAGCCATGTGACAGTGTAGGTGGCAATGCTTGGGCGGACATTGAACCGGACAAGCATACAAAACGCAACGGCCAGTCGCAACTTAAGCAGGACTGGCCGTCGTGTGTAAGAATGCATTTCCAACGTGTCGGGCGGGAATGTCGCCTTGGCGAACGTGTTGTTGGCCAAGGAACTTGTCGTACAAGTGGCAGACTATCTGTTGGCATGAACGGGTGGTTGAGGCTCACGAATCAGTGATAGAGCTTGTCGATAAGGTCGTTACGGCCAATGCGCCGCAGTTCCTTGACGATGGCATTACGCTCTTCGGGCTTGTACCAGAAAAAAAACATGCGTTGGGCCAGTTTCTCGTGTGCTGTCTTGGGAGAAACTACAGGTTTCAGCGTATAGGGATGGAAACCTGTGTAGAAGGTTTCGGTGGATATGGTCATGGGTGTCGGGGTGAAGTCCTGCACCTGCTCCAGGTGGAAATCCAATTGCTTGGTGATGACAGCCAGTTCTGCCATGTCTTCTTCCCTGCATCCCGGGTGGCTGCTGATGAAATAAGGAATGAGTTGCTGGTGTAAGCCCTCCGACTGGTTGATGCGGTCGAAAAGACGCTTGAAATCGTAGAACAGCTGGAACGATGGTTTGCGCATGAGCGAGAGCACTTGGTCGGAGGTGTGTTCGGGTGCTACCTTCAGGCGACCGCTCACATGACGGGTTATCAGTTCGCGGGTGTATTGTGTGGCAGAATGGTCTGTGTCATTGTTGCCGCTGCGATGAAGCAAAAGGTCGTAGCGTATGCCACTGCCGATGAACGACTTTTTGACCTCAGGCAATGCATCGACTGCATGATAGATGTCGAGCAGGGGTTGGTGGCTTGTGTTGAGGTTGGGACAGACTTGGGGATGGATGCATGAGGGACGCTTGCAACGCTCACATTTCGACTGGTCGGTACCTCGCATGGCATACATGTTGGCACTGGGACCTCCCAGATCTGAAATGTATCCTTTGAAATCGGGCATCTGGCACACGGCTTTCACCTCTTTCAGAATGCTTGCTTTCGATCGGCTTACGATGAACTTGCCTTGGTGGGCAGAGATGGTGCAGAATGCACATCCGCCAAAGCATCCGCGATGGAGGTTGACGGAAAACCTGATCATGTCGTAGGCTGGAATGCGCTTGCCTTTGTACTTGGGGTGGGGCAGGCGTGTGTAGGGCAGATCGAAGGTGTGATCGAGTTCCTCGGTTGTCATAGGAGGATAGGGCGGATTGACCACTACCATCTGATGGCCTATGGGCTGGAGCAGGCGTGAGGCATGGTATTTGTTAGACTCTTCCTCGATGTGACGGAAATTCTCGGCTTGCGAGAGTTTGTTGCCGAGGCATTCCTCATGACTGTGCAGAACGATGTCGGTTTGCTCTGGGGCGAATGTCGAGGTGAGAAAGGCCGTTTGTGGAATGTCGTGAGGCAGGGTAGCGTGTGCATCCAGATGGCGACAAATGGCGATGATGGGCTTTTCCCCCATGCCATACACCAGCAAGTCGGCTTTTGCCTCGACCAGTATGGACGGACGCAGGCCGTCTTGCCAATAATCGTAATGGGTGAGCCGACGCATGGAGGCTTCGATTCCACCTATCACGACCGGCACATCGGGATAGAGGCGTTTCAGAATGTTGGCATACACGATGGTAGGATACTCAGGCCGCATGTCGTGACGTCCGTCGGGGGTATATGCGTCTTCGGAACGCAGACGCTTGTTGGCGGTGTACTTGTTCACCATGGAATCCATACATCCGGCCGATATGCCAAAGAACAAACGCGGACGACCCAGCTTGCGAAAATCGCGCAGGTCGTCGCGCCAATTAGGCTGGGGAATAATGGCTACACGTAATCCTTCTGCCTCTATGACACGACCTATCACTGCCGCGCCGAAAGAGGGATGATCCACATACGCATCGCCACTGAAAAGGATGACATCCAAATCGCTCCACCCTCTTAGTCCCACTTCCTTTTTTGTGGTAGGAAGGAAATCGGTAAGGTGGTGTTCAGACATGCTCATCACTCTTCTTTCGACCAGTGAATGTATGCCAACACCAGTTGGTGTAAGCCAAAAGCCTTCATGTTGCTATGGAAGATGACATCGAACGACAGGTCGATCAAGTCCTTGCAGTTGCCCTCATTGGCAGCGATGAGAGAGCGGATGTTGAGCTTTAGCTTGTCGAGGACATCTTCATCGATAATGCCCGTCGAATCAATCAGGTGTTGGAACAACGCGTATTTCTGGATGGTCTGCATGTTTTCATCCGACACTTCAATGCTTCGTGTGCCGGATGAATTGGTCTGGATAGTCATGGTGGCCTAAATGTTTTCCTTGTTGAGCTCGTCGGCTACAATCTGCACCTGTGCAGTTGCCTCTTGACGAAGTTTCTTGTAATAAGTCTTTGCGTTTCCGGGATCGGTGTGGCTGACTCGTTTGATGAGGTCAAGTACGGCAGTGAAAGCATTGTATATGATTTCCTGATTGACACCTTCAACAAAACATGCTGCATAGAGCTCACCGGCAACAACGTTCAGCGCTTTTTTCAGATTTCTTCTTTTGGCCATAATATTCGATATTTAGTGATTAAACTTCGGCAAAAATAATGTAAGTTGTGGAATTTTCAAATAAAAAAGGAATAAAGTTTTCGGAAACAGAAAAAATGATGTACTTTTGCAAGGTCATTAGAATTTCAGAAAAACAGACATTATGAAAAAAATCACATTCTTCGGGGCTTGCCTTTGCGTGGCATTGGCTTTCACTTCATGTAAATCGAGTAGTAGTGCTTACAAAAAAGCATACGAAAAGGCAAAACAACAGGAAATGGCCCAATCCCAGACTCAACAACCCCAACAGGCGGCACCTACCTACGTGGCTCCAGCACAACCTGTTGCTCCTGCCCAAACAGCTCCTGCCCAAGGTGACTATCGTACAGAGAACTCTCAGCTTGTGGCTGGAAATCCGCTGAAGGCTTATAGCGTTGTAATCAGTTCGTTTGGCGTGAAGGCCAATGCCGAAAACTTGAAGAGCAAAATGGACGCTAATGGATATGATACTCGTATCGTATTCAATGGGGAACGTAATATGTACCGTGTGATTGTTGCCTCGTGTGACAGCTATTCAGAAGCGAACAGCGCAAAACAGCAATTCAAGTCCAGATACTCGAGCAATCCGGAGTTCCAGAAAGCCTGGTTGCTTTATGTGAAATGAGTCGCATCCTTGCGATTGATTATGGGAAGAAGCGTACCGGTATTGCCATTACCGATGCGCTTCAAATTATTGCAAATGGATTGTGCACGGTGCCGACCAACGAGTTGTTTGATTTCCTTTTGCAATATACGGCAAAAGAGCAGGTAGAGACAATAGTTGTAGGTCATCCCAAACAAATGTCGGGGGAAGATTCGGAAAACATGTGCCGCATCGTACCATTTGTAAACAGGTTGAAAAAAGTATTGCCTCAAATGAAGGTGGAAATGTTTGACGAGCGTTTTACATCGGTATTGGCTCATCAGACAATCATTGATGCCGGACTTAAAAAGAAAGCGCGTCAGAACAAGGCACTTGTGGATGAAATCAGTGCTACTATTATTTTGCAATCTTATTTGGAATCGAAGAAGAACTTTATCTCATGATATTACCTATCTATACATTTGGCCAATCGGTGCTGCGGAAACAGGCAGAGGACATTGCTGTGGATTATCCTAATCTGAAGCAATTGATTGAGGACATGTTTGAAACCATGGCTCGGGCTGACGGCATAGGGCTGGCCGGACCTCAGGTAGGATTGCCTATCCGACTTGTGGTAATTGATTTGGATGTGCTGAAAGACGATTATCCTGAACTTGAGGGCTATCGTCATGCATTCATCAATCCTCGGATTTTGGAAACAAATGATGAGACAAGCGTAATGGATGAGGGATGCTTGAGTTTGCCTGGACTGCATGAGCCAGTACGACGTCCTACAAAAATCCGTGTGTCGTACATGGACGAGAATTTCCAGCCACAGGAACGATGGGTGGAGGGCTTTGAGGCTCGCGTGATGCAGCATGAGTTTGATCATCTGGATGGAAAAATGTTTGTAGATCGTTTGTCGGCACTCCGCAAACAAATGGTGAAGGGAAAACTTAACGATATGTTGAAGGGGAAAATCAGCTGTAGCTACAAAGTTAAAGCCATTAGATGAGACGACATGTCTTATATTTTCTAATAATATGTGCAGTAGGTATTACTACCTCATTGCATGCGCAAATCAATACAGAGAGGGTATTGGCCATAGGGAGGAATGCACTTTATTTTGAAGATTATGTGCTTTCGATACAATATTTTAATCAGGTAATCAATGCCAAACCCTATATGGCGGAGCCTTATTTCCTGCGGGGAATAGCCAAACTGAACCTCGATGACTATCATGGTGCGGAAGCAGACTGCACATCTTCATTGGAAAGGAATCCTTATGTAGTAAGCAGCTACCAGATGCGTGGTATCGCACGCATTCATTTGGAAAATTATAAGGGCGCGATAGACGATTACATGCAGGCTCTGAAGTATGACCCTGAAAACATCAATGTATGGCACAACATGGCTCTTTGCCGATTCCAACAGGAGGATTATGATGGTGCAAAGACAGACTTGGACGAACTGATACGCATTTCGCCACGCTACACAAACGCGTATCTGATGCGCAGTGAGTTGTATATGAAAACCAAGGATACGATTCAGGCTGAGGCGGACATCGCGAAGGCCAAGGAACTGGATTACTATGACCCTAATGTGTGGGCGTCGAGCGCCATGATCAAGCTCCAGAAGAAAGAATATAAGGCTGCGGAAGAGGACTTGAACCAAAGCATTCATTTCTCAATGCGTAATCCTGGGCTCTACATCAATCGCGCGCTCGCAAAATATTATCAGAACAATCTGCGTGGGGCGATGGCAGACTACGATGTGGCTCTCGACATGGATAAGCATAACTTCGTAGGACATTACAACAGAGGCTTGCTGCGTGCCCAAGTGGGTGATTACAATCGCGCCATTGACGACTTTAATGAGGTAATCGAGCAAGAGCCAGACAACATGATGGCAATCTTTAACCGTGCATTGCTTTACGACCATGTAGGTGATTTGCGAAGCGCAATACGTGACTATACTACCGTATTGGAACAATACCCGAACTTTCTGGTAGGATTGCAGTACAGGGCGCGTGCCAGCAGAAAACTTGGTGATGTGAAGGCCGCCGATGCCGATGAGTTTGTTGTGCTGAAGGCGCAAATGGATGAACACAATGGCAAAAAGAAGGATGCCGACGAGGATGGTGGAGAAGATGATGATAGGACGCGAAAAAGAAGTGATAAGAACGTAAGGCATTTTGGTAAGGTGGTTGTGGATGATAGTGATATGCAGGCACAATACAAAAACGAATATCGGGGGAAGGTGCAAGACAAGAATGTCCATATCACAACCCAACCAATGTTCGCACTTACTTATTATGAAAAGCATAGCGATGTGGCCCAGTCGTTGCATTTCCATAAGTTTATTGAGTCGTTGAACAGCGCAAAGGCGCTTCCCCATAAACTGATTATCACTAATGCGGAAGCCCCACTCGACGAGGAACAGGTCCAGCATCATTTTACATCAATCGATGAACAGACAGCACAAATCGTGGAACACCCCAACGATGCGAGCAAGTGTTTTGCACGTGCGCTTGATTTTTATCTTGTGCAGGATTTCAGTAATGCGATCAACGACTTGAATGAAACGACAAAAATAGACCCGACTTTCTTTCCTGCCTATTTTATGCGTGCCCTGATTCGATATAAACAACTCGAATATGCAAAAATCGAAGGAAATGCAGAGCAATATGGGCAGAACTTGCCCGAAGCCAATGTCCCACCTAAAGCAAAAGACTATGAGCTTATCCGACATGACTTGGATCAAGTGATTGAGCAGGCACCGGATTTCACGTATGCGTATTATAATCGTGGCAATGTGATGATTTTCCTGCGTGACTATCGTGCTGCCTTGCTTGATTATGACAAAGCCATACAACTTGATCCGATGCTGGCCGATGCATACTATAATCGTGGATTGACACATATTTATTTAGGTAATAACCGGCAGGGCATTCAGGATTTGAGCAAGGCTGGCGAATTGGGATTATATGCGGCTTACAACGTAATAAAACGTTATACTATGCAGAAATAAGTGGATTTTCGCGCAATGACTTTGGGGTTTCAAATAAAAAGAATTAATTTTGCAAAGCGAAATGCTCAGATAAGGCTGAAACAATAGAGTTAGAAATAAAACTATGATAAAGATTACATTCCCTGACGGATCCGTACGTGAATATGACGAAGGGATTACCGGTCTGCAGATAGCAGAAAGTATCAGTCCTCGTTTGGCACAAGACGTGTTGGCTTGTGCTGTTGACGGGGAAACCATTGAGTTGTCGCGTCCTATAGAAAAGGATGCGAAGTTCGTTCTTTATAAATGGGACGATGAACAAGGCAAACATGCTTTTTGGCATACCAGCGCACACTTGCTGGCCGAGGCTTTGCAAGAACTGTATCCTGGCATTCAGTTCGGCATCGGACCAGCCATCGAGAATGGGTTCTACTACGATGTTGATCCGGGTGAAGCCGTAATCCGTGATTCGGATTTCCCTGCCATAGAAAAGAAAATGGCAGAGCTCGTTGCAAAGAAGGAAGCTGTTGTAAGAAAGGACGTCAGCAAAGCCGATGCATTGAAGATGTTTGGTGACCGTGGTGAGACCTATAAGTGTGAACTGATTTCGGAACTGGAAGACGGGCATATCACAACCTACACGCAGGGCGCGTTTACGGACTTGTGTAGAGGCCCGCATCTTATTTCTACGGCTCCTATCAAGGCTATCAAATTGTTGTCGGTAGCTGGCGCTTATTGGCGCGGTCAGGAAGACCGTAAGCAGATGACACGTATCTATGCGATTTCTTTCCCAAAGAAGAAAATGCTGGACGAATATCTGGTGCTTTTGGAAGAGGCTAAGAAACGCGACCACCGCAAAATAGGTAAGGAGATGGAACTGTTCATGTTCTCCGAAACTGTGGGTAAGGGATTGCCAATATGGTTGCCGAAGGGTACGGCATTGCGCCTTCGCTTGCAGGAATTCCTTCGTAAGATTCAGACTCGTTACGAGTATCAGGAAGTGATAACTCCGCCAATCGGCCATAAGCAGTTGTATGTTACTTCTGGTCACTGGGCTCATTATGGAAAGGATGCTTTCCAGCCTATCACTACGCCAGAAGAAAACGAAATCTATATGCTGAAACCGATGAACTGTCCTCATCACTGCATGGTGTATAAGAATGTTCCTCGCTCATACAAGGATTTGCCTTTGCGAATTGCGGAGTTTGGTACGGTATGCCGATATGAGCAAAGTGGTGAGTTGCATGGTTTGACGCGTGTACGCAGTTTTACACAGGATGATGCGCATATCTTCTGTCGTCCGGATCAGGTGAAAGGCGAGTTCATACGTGTTATGGACATTATTTCGATTGTATTCAGGTCGATGAATTTCCAGAATTTCGAGGCTCAAATTTCATTGCGCGACCCCAATGATCATGAGAAATACATAGGTTCTGATGAAAATTGGGCAGAGGCGGAGAAGGCTATCGTGGAGGCATGTGAAGAGAAGGGATTGAGCGCGAAAGTGGAGTATGGAGAAGCTGCTTTCTACGGACCTAAGCTCGATTTCATGGTGAAGGATGCCATTGGCCGTCGTTGGCAGTTGGGCACCATTCAGGTAGATTATAATCTTCCGGAGCGTTTCCAATTGGAATATATGGGGGCTGACAACATGAAGCATCGCCCTGTAATGATTCATCGAGCACCATTCGGTTCGATGGAGCGTTTCGTGGCTGTGTTGATTGAACATACCGCAGGAAAATTCCCATTGTGGCTGACTCCTGAACAGGTTGCTATACTTCCTATATCAGAGAAGTTCAATGAGTACGCAAATCAAGTGAAGGCAGAATTGGCACAATCGGATATTCGTGCAATCGTGGATGACCGTAATGAGAAGATTGGACGTAAGATTCGTGACAATGAAATGAAACGTATTCCATACATGTTGGTTGTCGGAGAAAAGGAGGCGGAAAACGGGGAGGTGGCTGTGCGTAAACAGGGAACAGGCGACCTTGGAACATTGAAAATAGCTGATTTTACGAAAAATATTGTTGAAGAAGTTTCGGAAATGATAAATAAGTATTAATTTTGCACGCCGAAAAAGAATAATCGAATAATTCAATCATAATAGCAAACAAGAAAAAGCAGGTAGTTTTAATATCTTAATGAAGAATGACAATTTGAAAGGGCAGCACAGAATCAACGAACAGATTCATGCCAAAGAAGTCCGTGTAGTAGGTGATGATATCGAGTCAGCGGTAATGCCATTGGCGCAGGCCATCAGACTTGCTGAAAGTAAGGATGCTGATTTGGTAGAAATTTCTCCGAATGTTGTTCCTCCCGTTTGCAGGGTAATTGAGTATTCGAAGTTTCTTTATCAGTTGAAGAAACGTCAGAAGGAACAGAAGGCAAAACAGGTGAAGGTTGATGTGAAAGAGATTCGTTTCGGACCTCAAACAGATGAGCACGACTACAACTTCAAACTGAAACATGCCATTGGTTTCTTGCAGGATGGTGATAAGGTGAAGGCATACGTGTTCTTCAAAGGACGTTCCATTTTGTTCAAGGAACAGGGAGAAGTGCTTCTGCTACGGTTCGCAAATGATTTGGAAGAATATGCAAAGGTAGAACAGCTGCCACTGCTTGAGGGAAAACGGATGATAATTCAGCTTGCGCCTAAAAAGGGCGTTGCACAGAAAAAAACGGCATCTCAACCTCAAAAAGTAGAGGCGAAACTGAAAGAAAAAGAAGAAGAATGAGTGTACGTACGCATAGTGCGGAACATTTTTTATTGTAATACTAATTAATTTTATTTAAAATGCCAAAGACAAAGACTAACTCCGGTTCTAAAAAAAGATTCGCTCTTACCGGAACAGGTAAAATCAAAAGACAGCACGCTTATCACAGTCACATTCTGACTAAGAAGACTAAGAAGCAAAAGAGAAATTTGTGCTATAGTGGTTTGGTAGATAGCACCAATGTAAAGCAGGTTCGTGAACTTCTGTGTATGCGTTAAATCTTAGCGCGTGATTGTTTAAAAAAGAAAAAAGTATTAACCGAATGATGTAAGCTTGAAGTTCACCGTGTGAAGGTGGCGCTACCATTCAAAAAGATTAGAAACTATGCCAAGATCAGTAAATCATGTTGCTTCAAGAGCAAGAAGAAAGAAAATTTTAGGTCTCACGAGAGGTTATTTCGGTGCCAGAAAAAATGTTTGGACTGTTGCCAAAAACACTTGGGAAAAGGGTTTGACCTATGCGTATAGCGACCGTAAGAAGAAAAAACGTAATTTCCGTGCTTTGTGGATTCAGCGTATCAACGCAGGTGCGCGCCTCGAAGGAATGTCATATTCTCAACTGATGGGAGCATTGCATAAGGCTGGTGTTGATTTGAATCGTAAGGTTCTTGCCGATCTTGCGATGAATCATCCAGAGGCATTCAAGGCTATCGTTGATAAAGTAAGATAATGACTTGGCCGCATTGATTTGGTCGGGAAACTCATCAAATTTTATCAGAACACCGAGACAAGCTCTGTTTTGCCAATGGCGGGCCACGCCTTCGGGTAGCTTTATGCCGGTGGATTACAAAGGCGGACAGGCGCTCAAATCATGTCATTCGGAGTTTTATCACATCTAAGTCGGTGCGGCCATCCTCTTTGAAATTAGGACTTATCCAGTTTGCGATAAGTCCTAATTTTTCGTATGCTCGGCATGAGCAT
>DCGR01000029.1:0-13353 GCA_002315285.1 Bacteroides sp. UBA1773
AGCGGCAAACGAGACTCGAACTCGCGACCCCGACCTTGGCAAGGTCGTGCTCTACCAACTGAGCTATTGCCGCATTCATTAGGTTTATTCAAAAATATAACAACCAAAGATCACTGTGCATTTCTTCCTGAATGCGGGTGCAAAGTTACACGTATTTTTCATATCTGCAAAATTTTTCGGCTTTTTTTCGCCTTTCATCACAAAAAAAAACGCATATGGTAACCTTGCAAGCCGTAAGGGGAACCCATATAGATACTCCTTGGGACACGAAACGGAGGGAATGTGCCGCTTACAGCTTCCCGAATATTTCCCTGTCGATGATGGCATCCATCAGCCTATCGGCCACAGGATTGGTAAACCGCATCAAGGCTCCGGGAAGAATGGCCGACACGAGTGTGCCAAAGCCAACGACAATGCCATCAGTGGTGCCACACAACAAGCTTGCCATGCCTTCAAACTGCCCGAATCCAAACGGATTGCCATACACAGCATAAGCCAAAGCCAGGGTGACGATGACCAACAGCGAATCCATGACCACCTTGGTACGGTCGAACGGTGTGTGATAGGTCTTGGAGATGGCATAGACGGTCATCTCGGCCGAAAGCATCCACGATTGGGCTATCACCTCGATGCTTACGCCCAACGCCGTGACCACACACGAAAGGACGATAAGCAAAAGCCGGGTGGCCAAAGCGGACGGAACCATCCACCCGAAACACCACATCGAGAAGTCTATCATATAGCCGAACACCACGGTGGCGAGTATCTGCATCAGGTATTTCGCCTTGAAACGGCGACGGAAAACGGCCAACTGCACCAACAGATAGAACATGTTGATGAAGATGGTCCAATTGCCAATGGTGAACCGGCCTGTGCTTGCCAACACATAAGCCGGACAGGAAAGCGGCTGGGTGCCCATGTTGGAAAGAACCGACCATGCCACGCCAAAGGCCACCAGAAGCAATCCGGCACTTCCCAACAGGTAGCGGACAAGCAAGCGATACGGCCTTCTCATTTTGTCTGCGTATAGCCCATTTCACAAAGGAGACCGACAAGGCGGGCACGATGGTCGCCCTGGATGACCATCTCGCCATCCTTCACCGCACCACCCACGCCACAACGCTGTTTGAGCTGGCGGCACAACTGTTGCAACTGTTCGTCAGTACCCACAAAGCCACGCACAAGGGTAACGGTCTTCCCTCCCCTACCCGCGCGCTCCATGCTCACTCGTAGTCGTTGCTGGCGTTCGGGCAGCGTGTCGGACGGAGTGGCCTGAACGTCATCCGCATACGCAAAGTCGGGATTGGTAGAATACACCACCCCCTCGCGCTTCCTGCGTTGCACAGGGTCCGACTTGTCGGCCTGTGCATCGGCCACCGCCGACGATGGCTCGAGTCCTGCCAATGCGCCCAATGCGCTTTTCCAATCGGTTTTATTCATTGTCGTAGCATCAAGAAACCCATGCCTATGCTCGCACAAAGGCGAAACCATGGCATGGGCATAAGAAAATGTTTTTGATTAGCAAAAAGTTACTTGACAGCCTTCCAGCGCATCAAAGCCTCGATGAAGTAATAGTCGGCGTAAGTAAGCGGAGTATCGACTTCCGACTTGAATGGTTTGGCACCTGTGCTGTGCATGAGCACGAAGTGGTTGTTCTCGCCCACGTTAGCCAAGTAAGCCGGCGAAGCCATGCTGCGAAGCTGCTTTTCGGCAAATGTCAGGTAAGCAGCGCCGTTCTTGGCTGCGGGGAACTGGCTCATCTCTACCAAAGCCGATGCCATGATGGCGGCAGCCGAAGCGTCGCGCTCTTCGCCCGGACGGTCGTAGTCCCAGTAAGGTATGCCATCTTCGGGCATGTTGGGATGGTTGATGAGGAAGTTGGCGATGTTCTCGGCCTGTTCGAGATAACGGGCCTCACCCGTCATGCGATACATCATGCTGTAGCCATAAAGACCCCAAGCCTGGCCACGCGACCATGAGGAATCGTCGGCGGCACCCTGCCAAGTCTGCTTGCCACGCACCTCACCGGTCACATCGTCGTAATCGACCACGTGGAAACTGCTGTAGTCAGGACGGAAATGGTTCTTCATCGTCACGTCGGCATGGCTCATGGCTATCTGGCACAGCGAGTCGCAAGGTTCCTGCTGGCCTGCCCAGTAGAGCAGTTCGAGGTTCATCATGTTGTCGATGATTACGGGAACTTTCCAAGGACGATTGCCGGGTTCCCAACTCTTGGTGCATCCTACTGCCGGCATGAAACGAGTGGCCAACGAATGTGCACCCTGGATAAGGATAGGCTTGTAAGCCTCGTTGCCCGTGAGGCGGTAGCCGTTGCCGTAGCTGCAATAGAGCATGAAACCCACGTCGTGGTTGTTGGTGACGAACTGTACGGGTTCGAGCATGGTGGTAAATTTCTCAGCCAGGCCCTTCATCTCGGGTGTCTGAGCATACTCATACAAATACCACAGGGTGCCAGGATAGAATCCGCTGCACCACCAATAGATGTCGGAAGTGGCAAGCTCGCCTTCGGGACTGGTGTTTTTGGGAAGCTTGCCTTCGGGAAGAGCCTGGGCCATGCCCTGGGCCTGAGCCACTGCCACCTGCATGACACGGTCGATCAGTTGTTCCTTCGACTCTTGCTGCGGCTGGCAACTTGCACACAATGCCACAAGCATTACAATTAACAGATTTTTTTTCATAAAACAATTATTATTAATGTGATACAATAAAAGAAATTCAGAACTCACAAAAACACACATCAGCACAGCAATGCCGACTTGGCTTGTTCGAGGGTGGCTATTACCCTGTCGCACCAGGCATCGAACCCGGGGTCGGCAAGTTGATGTTCGGGATGGCTCAGGATGTGGCTCACGGTGGCGCGTAAGCCATCGGAAGCTCTGACTGTGGCTTGGAAACCGGGCACAGCATGCTTCAGCTTGGTATTGTCGAAAACCACGGTGTTGGCCTTGTCGCCCAACAAGCCTCCCCGATAATCGTAATCGCTCACTGCGGCAAGGAAATCGGATGCCACATGATAGGCCTTCAAGGGAACTCCCAAGCTATCGGCAATGATTTGATAAATCTGGTTCCAGGTAAGCGACTCGTCGGAAGTAATCTGAAAAGCCTCGCCCAAAGCATGGGTGTTGCCCATCAGGCCCACGAAAGCGCGGGCAAAATCGGTGTTGTGGGTGAGCGTCCACAACGAAGTGCCATCGCCCTGGATGATTACGGGCTTGCCAGCCAGCATCCGTCGCGCTACCTGCCAACTGCCATGACCGCCATGCACACCCACAGGAAGTTTGCGTTCATCGTAAGTATGCGACGGGCGAACAATGGTGACGGGGAAACCATCGTGGCGATAATGCTGCATCAGGACTTCCTCACAAGCTATTTTCAGACGCGAATATTCCCAATAGGGATTGGCCAACGAAGTGCCCTCGTTGATGATGTGGCTGCGGGCCGGCTTGTTGTAGGCCGAAGCAGAACTGATGTAGATGTATTGCGACGTGACGTGACGGAAAAGCTGGAAATCGCGTTCAACATGTTCTGGACGCATACCGATGAAATCGACCACACAATCGAAACGCAAGCCTGCTATCTGAGACCTAACATCCTCAACATCGTTGATATCGGCCTGTATGGTTTTCACATTGTGTGGCAATGCGTCCGTACGATTGCCACGGTTCAGCACATAAAGCTGCCATTGGGCATCGGTGGCCACAAGGCGAGTGATGGCGGCACTGATGGTGCCTGTTCCACCGATAAAAAGTGCGTTCCTCATTGTTCGGGTGTCAGTGTA
The DNA here is from genome assembly GCA_002315285.1 of Bacteroides sp. UBA1773. GTDB lineage: Bacteria > Bacteroidota > Bacteroidia > Bacteroidales > Bacteroidaceae > DCGR01. The sequence goes on from DCGR01000029.1 coordinate 3,800, forward strand.
ACGGTGATTATCGTCGTCTCATTGGCAGGCAACGTAGCCTTGAAACCCAAGCATTTGGCATCGGCAGCCTCGTAGGCAGTGGTGGCCTTGCATTGCCATGAGCTGGCAGTCACAGGCAGCGATGCCGTGCAGCTAACCAGCACGCTCTTTGTGCCGCGTATCATGCGCAAGGTAGTTTCGTTGAGTACCGACACCTCGGTGTTGTTATCGGTTACCAAGGTCCACACCATGCTCGACTCCTTCGTCGGGGTGAGTTCGTCGTGAACCTCCAGTTTCCGTTCATCGACCAGTGCGATGGTGCGGGTCACCGAATTGACCTTATTATAACATGGTGTCAGGTTGAGCGTTGCACCCCGACGTGTGCCTTCATCGAATGTGTCGGTAATGGTGGCTTTGCCGTTCACATTGAATTTCTCGTCGTTGAGGGTAACGACATTGTGATATTTGTTCTGATAGCGCAACAAGTCCCAACGACCCGAATTCTGCCCCATCGACCACAGCGAGACGCCAGCAGCCTCGACTTTGGCGTAGTTTTCAGGGCCTTGGTCGATGACCCACCGCTCGCCATTCGCCTCATACACAAAGGTGCCAGCATCCATATGGCCGTGATTTTCGGCAGCCTTGCCTGCCTTGACGCCGAAGAAGGCTGCATTGGTGTCGTTCCAAGCGGAACGGGTGAGATAGACGGGTGTCGGACCATTGCCTGTCCAAGTGAGTTGTGCGGGTTGAGGAATCGATGACAGGTTCATATCCTTGGCAAAAACCAATGCCGCCGGCATGTGCCGGTTGCCCCCCATACTGCTACCGATATAATTCATTTCCCACCACAACAGCGACGGATCGTTGTTGCCAGCAGCGAAATAGAATGGCGAAATGGAGAATCCACCACCGGTGCCATTGTCGGCATAATTAAAATATTTGCGCGAAGGACCCATCACATGAAAATAGTAATAGCCCGTCTTCATGAATCCACCATTGCCCATATAGACATCGTAACCATTCTGCTTGAGAGCATAGTTGAGCAGGACATTGTAAGTGGTGCCATAGTCCCAATAGCCAGCGCCCTCGGCGTATGCGCCATCGGGGTCGTAAGTGTTGACTACATTACCGATGTACTTCTTATACTGTTGATAGATTTTATCCATTTTCACAGGAAGCACATCCTGTAATGCCAAGGCTGCATAGAGGATGCCACCGTTGCACACCTGATTCCAGTTGTTATATCCCTTGAACGCACTGGTGTGGGATGAGTCGAGAGCAGTGTCGATGGCAAACTTCTCCAAAGCGCCAGCCACAAGCTTCCGCATGTCGGCCGACAAGTAATCGTAGAGCCAGTCGTAAGCGATGGCCACCCCCATGGCCATCTCGGCCGTATCGAGATAGTGAGAGGGATGCCAGTCGGGGAAGGAACACACCACATTGAGTTCGGTCTTGGCTGCCGTGAGGTAGGCGGCACTTTTGGTCATGCGGTAAGCGTATGCCAAGGAAAACAGTTTCTGCAGACTGCTACGAGAGACATTGAGCAACCGTTTCCCACTCTCGTCCAGACGATATTCCGACACATCGGCCTTCACAGCCGCCTCGGCCTGCCTTATCGTACGTTCGTGAAGTATTTTCATTTTCTCCGAGCTGGCTATGAGCGCATTGATTTTCTCTTCCTCACCCTTGAGCAAAAGCAGGCAAGGATGAATGGTTGACACAAATGGTTCGGGCTCTGGCTCTGGCTCAGGAGCCGGTTGGGGTGTGTCACCACCCGACGAACATGCCACACACAAGCATAACAACGCAGACAACAGTGATGCGAGCAACGAAAGTCCGGATTTTTTCATTTCATTACAACTTAACAATCAACACGAATACATAATTTTGCGCAAAGATACACTTTTTTAAATAAGAGAGGGCATTTTATCCTAAATTTCATTAATTTTGTGCCGACAAAACAACTGAAACAAAGAAAAAGGAAAATGAAAAAGCTGAAACAAGCCACCCTCTGCGTACAAGCAGGATGGACTCCAAAGAAAGGAGAACCACGTGTGCTGCCCATTTACCAAAGCACCACGTTCAAATATGACACCAGCGAACAGATGGGCAAACTGTTCGACCTGGAAGAAAGCGGCTACTTCTACACCCGCCTGCAAAACCCCACCAACGATGCCGTAGCCGACAAGATAGCACAGCTTGAAGGTGGTGTGGGTGCCATGCTCACCTCGTCAGGACAGGCAGCCAACTTCTATGCCGTCTTCAACATTTGCCGCGCAGGCGACCATTTCGTCACGACCAATGCCATCTATGGCGGCACATACAACCTCTTCAGCGTCACGATGAAGCAACTGGGCATCGAATGCACTTTCGTTGACCAAAACGCTCCCGTCGAGGAATTGGACAAGGCTTTCCGTCCGAACACCAAATGTGTGTTTGGCGAAACCATCACGAACCCCGGAGTGGAGGTGCTCGACATTGAGAAGATGGCGAGACTGGCCCACAGCCATGGAGTGCCCTTGATCATCGACAACACCTTTGCCACCCCCATCAACTGCCGCCCCTTTGAGTGGGGTGCCGACATCGTGACACATTCCACCACCAAATACATGGATGGTCATGCCACTTCCGTGGGGGGCGTGATCGTGGATAGTGGCAATTTCGACTGGGACGCACACCAGGAAACATTCCCCGGACTCACCACCCCCGATGCCTCATACCATGGGTTGACCTACACAAAGGCGTTTGGAAAGGCCGCCTATATAACGAAAGCAACCGTTCACCTGATGCGCGACATGGGCTCCATACAATCCCCACAAAACGCGTTCCTCCTGAACTTGGGACTGGAAACCCTGCACCTGCGGGTGCCTCGCCATTGCGAAAACGCACAAAAGGTGGCCGAATGGCTGAAAGCCAACCCACTGGTGGCATGGGTACATTATTCCGGACTGAAAGACGACAAATACCATGAACTGGGGCAGAAATACCTGCCCAACGGATCGTGTGGCGTCATTGCCTTCGGACTGAAGGGTACACGCGAGGATGCCATCCGCTTCATGGACAACCTGAAGTTCATCTGCATCGTAACCCACGTGGCCGATGCCCGTACCTGCGTGCTACACCCAGCCAGCCATACCCACCGCCAACTGAGCGACGAACAATTGCGAGAAGCCGGCGTATCGCCCGACCTCATACGGCTTTCGGTGGGCATTGAGGACGTGAACGACATCATTGCCGACTTGGAACAAGCCATGCAACAAATGTAATCCCAAATCCTTACCGTCCATGACTACGAGAACCGCATTGTCTGGCTTGCTGGCAGCACTTGCTTTAGGTGGATGCAATCCCAATCCTTCCACTTCGCTCATCTTCAAGGAAGGCGAACGCATAGAAGGCACAAAAAACGCCATCCACGAAATCGTGATTTGCAATCCTCCCAAAGGTCTCGACTGGGCCATCTGGGGACAGTTCCAACTGGCTTCCGAGATTCCGGCATACGCCACCGACGACTCCGAGGCTGACTTTACAAACCACGACGCTCTTTGCTACCGCATCACACCACGTGTGGAAGCCGACACCCTGCACTTCCGTTTCATGGACAGATACATCTATTCACATTCACGACTTCCCATGGGGTTCCACCTGCAACTACAAGGGAAGGAGTCGTATGAGTTGCCTATCACCTACGAACTGTTACCAGTGCCAGAAAGTGTCCCCGACACGTTTCGGCTGGCGCAACTGACACTGACCGACATTGTGCCACAGGTGAAGAAAATGAAACTACTTGACGGAACGACACCTTACCAGAAAGCAAGCATTTCCTTCGTAAAAGGGCAGAAACCGTCGTGGTACAGGCTAATCATCAACAACAACATCGGCATTGAAGCCGCCGATGCCGATGGTGCCTACTATGCACAAGTCACCCTCGACAAACTCCACGACAATGCAGGCGACAAGCAACTACCCAACCTCGTCATCGAGGATTGGCCCGACTTTGCCATCCGCCCACTCATGCTCGACCTTGGACGCAATTTCCTCTCCGTAGAGCAAGTGTGCCACATCATCGACGTGATGGCCCGCTGCAAGGCAAACATGCTGATGCTACATCTGGCAGAAGATGAGGGATGGCGTATTGCAATCAAAGGGCTGCCTGAGCTTACCGAATTTGGCGCATTCCATGCCATTCCCCAACGACAAGCCGATGGCAACTATGCCCACATTGAAGCGCTAATGCCCTCGCAAGAAGGACGTGTGGGCCGAGAGAAACCTTGGCAGGGTTCGACAGGATTCTACACACGCGAGGATTTCAAGCAGATTCTCCGTCACGCGACCAAGCGCCATATAGAAGTGTTGCCCGAACTGGAACTACCCGGACACAGTGGCAGCGCCATTGAAGCCATGCGCCATCGGGCACGCACGACCGGCGACAAGAGTTTCTTGCTGACCGACGAGAACGACCAATCGCAACATACCGCCGTGTATGGCTATCGCGACAACATCGTGGATGTGTCGTTGCCATCGGTATATAAGTTTTTGGAAGTGGTACTCGACGACCTGAAAGCCATGTACAAGGAAGCAGGACTGACGCTTCAACGGGTGAACCTATCGGGCGATGAGGTGCCAGAAGGTTGCTGGATGGAATCGCCATCGGCAAAGCAACTGATGGCTGCCAACAACCTGCACACCTCGGCCGACTTATGGACCTACTTCCTAAGTCGCGTGACCGACATCTATGCGGCAAAGGACCTCAAACTGATTGCCTATACCGAAGTGTTGCACGCCACCGACTCTGCCGTAATAGGGAAAATCAAACAGCAGACCTCGTTCCTCATCAACTGGTACCCCACCACGCGAGCCAACGGAAACATTACCCGCCAGGCTTACAAATACGTGGAAATGGGATTCCCCGTTCTCTTCTCGAACGCCGACTACACCTATATGGATAATGTGTATTCGTTCGACCGCCGTGAACAAGGACTTTGCTGGGCAGGAGCGACCGATGAACGCAAGGCTTACTCATACAACGCTTTCGATGCGCTTGGGGAAGGGCTGAAGCTGGAACATCCGGAAAACGTCATAGGTGTGGAGCCCATGCTTTGGGGCGACAACGTCTATAACTTCGAACAGGCCTGCTACCTGTTGTTCCCAAAAGTGTTCAGCATGTTCGAAAGGTCGTGGAATGCCATCCCAGACACCAGTGAGACAGCCTTCGGCAAGTTCTACAGCATCGTTACCTCGCAAGAGATTCCCTTCATAGAATCCAAAAAGCTTAACCACCGCACACCAATGCAAGCGAAGTAAAACAAACATAAAATTCATATCATCCTGAAAAAGATTATCAATCCATTCAACAACTCATTTTAATTATTATTTATTCATGAAAAAGCTATCAATTTTCTTATTAGGCCTTTTGCTGTTGACATCATGCAAGAAGGAGCCTAAGTATGTGTTCTATTTTATCGGTGATGGCATGGGTGCCTACGAAGTACTCGCCACACAAATGTACAATGCCGAACTGAAGGGCAATATCGGCATAGAGCCACTCTGTTTCACCCAGTTTCCCGTGGCTTCGCTTGTAACCACCTATTCTGCCACTAATGGTGTTACCGACTCTGCAGCTGCAGGCACAGCACTGGCCACTGGCCACAAGACCAAAAATGGAGCCTTGGGTGTAGTCAACGATACGACTAAGGTAAACAGTATCGCCTATTGGGCAAAGGCCAACGGATATAAGGTAGGCATCAGCACCACGGTAGGTATCAATCATGCCACTCCAGGTGCCTTCTATGCTCACCAGGCAAGCCGCAACAACTACTACCAGATAGCTGGAGACCTCGTAGCTTCCAACTACGATTTCTTTGCAGGTGGCGATTTCATCGACCCCGAAAACAAGAAGTCGAGAGCCGAGAACTACACTGAATCGGCCTATTCCATCATTGAGAAGGGCGGATACACCATTGCACGTGGCTACAGCGATTTTGAAGCAAAGGCTGCCACAACCGACAAGATGGTGTTGTTCCAGGCTGAGAAGAAAGGCGATTCACTGCCATACGCCATCGACCAAACCGATGAAGACCTAAGCCTTGCAGACATCACACGCGCTGGCATCAGCTTCCTCACCAAGGACGCTTCATCGAAGGGATTCTTCTTCATGATAGAAGGTGGAAAGATTGACGGTGCCGGACATGCCAACGATGCAGCTACCGAGATGTACGAGGTTATCGACTTCGACAACGCCATCAAGGTGGCTTACGAGTTTTATCAGCAGCATCCCGATGAGACCCTGATCGTTGTCAGCGCCGACCACGAGACCGGTGGTATGATTGTTGGCAACGGTGCATACGCGCTCTCTCTCAAGACCCTCGCCAACCAGAAGTGCAGCGCTGGCGCTTTCACCTCAAAGCTCAAAAACCTGCGCATAAAGAACCAGAACAAGGTTTCATGGGAAGAAGTTCAGGCTCTCTTGAAAGAATATTTCGGATTCGGGGATGCAGTGAAGCTGACCGAAGCTGAAGAGGCAGCACTGAAGGCTGTCTATGACCAGACATTCCAAAATAAAGAAGTGCAAATGGAAGAAAGCCTCTACGAGAACAATGAGCCTATGGCTGGCGAGGCAAAGCGCATCATCGACAAGAAGAGCTCCATCGGATGGACCAGCGGCTCACACTCTGCAGGCTATGTTCCTCTGTTTGCCATCGGTGTAGGTGCCGAAGCTTTCAATGCCCAGGTTGACAACACAGAAATTCCCGTGAAGATGGCTGAAATCGCTGGTTACGTACACGAATAACAAGAAACGCCCAATCAATCAGTCGAAACTGATGTAAGGCGCAATCCTTTGCAAGTCTTTCTCTGTGAACTCTTCGGTATAGAAGGCAAACGGAGAAAGACTTTCTATTTTCCCCTCTTTCTTGCGATATTGCAAAAAGGCCTTTGCCTGATGGAAATTGATATAGGGGTGCATACGTAGGCGATCTATCCCGACATGATTAATCCTTATCTTTCGCAACTCCAGAGTGCCAATGATGAACCACGGCAACAATTCCGGAGTGAGATACTTTATTTCTAACAGCTGGTTTACATCGTAATATCCACCTAATTGCTCACGATAGCGCACTATCATGGCAGCAATGACACTGCCTATTCCAGGTATCTTCTTCAATTCGGTGGTATCAGCCACATTCAAGTCAACCTGCGTACCAACAGCATATTTTTCCTGTTTGGTTACTTCTATTCGTTCGGATGTACGCTGTCGGACAATCTTCACGGAGTCGGCTTGCTGCGATGGTTGTGGCGCGATGCGTACAAAAGGCTTCACCCGCTGGAAAATGCTGTCATCCATGCCATATATCTCTGCCAGTTTCTGTTCGTTGCGAAACCGGCCTCCAGCATTGCGATACCTTACAATGTTGTGTGCGACAAATGCCGAAAGCCCTACTTCACGCAACTCGGCCGAATCCGCCAGATTCGGGTCGAACGCATGCATACGTATAGATGGTGTAGGCAATGTCTCTTTGGAAATTCGTCCACGGTGCGACGCCACAGTTCTCTGTCGTTGTGCCATTTCTTCATCGAATTGTTGTACCACCAACGAATCAACCGGCACTATGGTTTCACCATCAATCAGATGCAAGTGTGGCTTGATGAACATGCCGGCTACCAGCAACACTATTACGACCATCAATCCCAGCGTAATGATGCGCTCCGTCTTCGTAAAATAAAAAAAGTCGTTCCACATATTTCTTCAACTTCTTCAGCATCCTTCTTCAACCACCATGGTACAACAAATGAGAAGGGAAGTATCAGTCTCAAACATTTTCTTACAACAAAACTTTCGATTCTTCAGAAAAAGCACTACCTTTGTAACCCCAATCGCAAAAAAGAATGATAAAACTATTAAAACGATATCCAATCACCTTGATAATAGCAATCACCATTTGTTATCTTTCTTTCTTCAAGCCACCACAGACAGAGTTGAGCGAAATCAGGAATTTCGACAAGTTTGTCCACCTCTGTATGTATGGAGGGTTCTGCATCGTCATGTGGTTCGAGCATCTGCGTTGTCATTCATCACTTCGAATCGGCAAAGTCATGTTGATGAACATACTGCCCATCACAATGGGTGGCATCATCGAATATCTACAATCAACCATTACCACCTACCGGGCATTCGAATGGACCGATATGCTTGCCAACACCATCGGTGTCATAACGGCTACCTTATTCGGCTACGTTGTGCTTAGGCCTTTGGTGTGGAAATACTTCAAAAAGCATTAGGCATCAACGGTCTCATCCTTCCACAACTGGTATGGACGGCGTGTGAGTTGCGCGTTATAATAACGACGGTCGCCCGTCACCTCTTTCCCTACGAAATCAGGTTTCACAAAAGGCTCATCGGCATCGTGTAGTTCCACCTCAGCCACCACCAATCCTGCATTCTCGCCCGCAAACTCATCTACCTCAAAAACGTGGTCCCCACTCTTCACCAAGTAACGCACCTTGTCTATCATGCCAGGTTCACAAAGTAGCATGAGTTCCTGAGCCTCCTGTAGTGAGATTTCCTTCTCCCACTCGAAGCGGCTAATGCCTCCATCGGCTGACGGTCCTTTGATGGTGAGAAATCCCTTATCATCGCGTATGCGAACGCGCACAGTCTTACCCGAGGTGCTGCAAATGTAGCCCTGCGCGATATGACTGTGCGCGTATGCCAGTTCCTTGAAACTTTCGTCTGTCACAAGGAACTTTCGTTCTGTCTCCGTCGCCATCAATCAGTAAAGGACAACCATCAACAAGGCCAGCGCAATGAGAGCCACCAAAATGCCTACAATCACCTTATGTGCCTTCTGCTCTTCCTTCTTGCTGTAAGACGGTTTCTGTTTCATTTTTCCCATGGTTACAATATTTAAAAAGTTTTTTTGATAATAGATGTTTCCGTTTCCTGTTCCAAGCAGACTTTCATTACTGTTCACTGCCCGAGAATTCCATCAGGTAAGCCTTGATGAATCCGTCAATCTTGCCATCCATCACGCCACCCACATCCGAAGTCTGATACTGCGTACGATGGTCTTTCACGCGACGGTCATCAAACACATAACTTCTGATTTGCGATCCCCACTCTATCTTCTTCTTGCCGGCCTCCACCTTGGCCTGTTCCTCCATACGATGTTGCAACTCCTTCTCGTAAAGGATGGAGCGAAGGTTTCGCATGGCATTTTCACGGTTCTTCGGTTGGTCGCGCGTCTCGGTATTCTCTATCAGGATTTCCTCTTCCTCACCCGTGTAAGGATCCTTATACTGATAGCGCAGGCGCACACCCGATTCCACCTTGTTCACGTTCTGTCCACCAGCGCCACCGCTTCTGAACGTGTCCCAACTCACACGAGCCGGCTCTATGTTCACCTCTATGCTGTCATCGATGAGCGGAGTGGCAAACACCGACGCGAAAGAAGTCATCCGCTTACCCTGGGCATTGTATGGCGACACTCTCACCAAGCGGTGTACACCATTCTCGCCCTTCAGATAGCCATAGGCAAAGCTACCTTCGATATTCATCGTGACGGTCTTGATGCCCGCCTCAT
>DCGR01000029.1:13431-13582 GCA_002315285.1 Bacteroides sp. UBA1773
GTACCTCCAGCGCCCGAGTTGATCTTGAGCACGCAATCCATTTGGTCGGCCTCCTGTCGGAGCATGTTTTTCAGCTCCAATGCCTCCACACCCGCAAGCGCCTTGGCGTAAGCCTCGTTCACCTCATCCTCAGTCACCAACTCATCCTTGA
>DCGR01000029.1:13664-13891 GCA_002315285.1 Bacteroides sp. UBA1773
GGATGTCCTTCACCTTCTTCATCTGTGCCTCTGCCTTCTTGGCATCATCCCAAAAACCCGGGGCCTGCGTACGCAGCTGTTCTTCCTCCACTTGCACCAGCTTGTTCTCCACATCCAGGTAGCGATACAACGATTCCGTGCGTTCCTTAATCTCTTTCAGTTGCTCTATTGTTATCATCTTCTTGCTTTTTCACGGCAAAGTTAATGAATATTTTCCAATTCATAAG
>DCGR01000029.1:13943-15541 GCA_002315285.1 Bacteroides sp. UBA1773
CATTACCTTTGTCACCAAATGAACATTTTTATACCCTAACAACACCATGCGATACTTATTCTGTACCTTCCTACTGTTTTTTGCCATCCACACTTGCATGGCATTCGATTGGAAACCACAAACCAATGAAAGACTCCGAGGCGACATGATTGCCTTTGCACGTCGATTCGAACAAGAAGCCCAAGGAACACCTGCGGCCAAACTGCTGCGAAAGTTCGTGCGCCAACAGGAAAAGAAAGCCTCCAAAGACGCCTATGCGTGGATAGGCGACACCTACCAGGTGGTGGCCAAGTTGAAAAGCATGTACCCACCACAGACAAACGACAACAGCACTGCTTCGCTCATACGCAAACGCACCCTGCAACTGCTCGACTACCCCATACACGTGAACAACCACGACCCGAACATCAACGCAGCCGAAAAGGAAGCCTTCGAAACAAACCTGAATGCCTACCTGCTCCAGGCGCGCCAACGGGCACTCAGCTTCCTTGCCGAACCTGCACCCGCCGAAGGCAAGCTGGCCGTATGCAAAGTCTATAACATGGGGTACATCCTGCGTACGGCACAGCATACCATCATCATGGACCTCTGTTGGGAAGGGACTTCCGAAGAAGCCGCCTTCATTGCATCGAAAACCGACGCCTTCTTCCTTACCCACAACCACGGCGACCACTTCTCACGAAACCTATTGCAAGCATTGCTGGATGCCGGCAAGACCGTAGTCGTGCCAAACGCCCCAGTAGGCAAGTTGCAAAGCGACAAATTCTACGTGCTTGACGAAGAGCTGTCCTCGCCACGCTCCATAGCAGGCATCAACGTGGTCACCATGCGTGGCCAGCAAGGCATCGAGTTTCCCAACAATGTATATCTGCTCGACATCGACGGATGGCGCATCATCCACCAAGGCGACAACGAGATACGCGAAAAGGAAGCACATGTAGCCGACTATGATGTGGCCGACATCGTGATTGCCGCTTCCTGGAACAAGATTCACAACATACTCGGAGCGGCCATGAAGGCCAAAGGTGCCGACCAGCGTCCCCCACTTTTCATCCCTTCACATGAAAACGAGACGGGACACACCGTGAACCATCGGGAATCGTATCATGAATTGTTCGACCGTCCCGACCGACTGGGTGACACCACATTCCCTTATCCTCCCTTCATGCTACTCGACATAGGCGAGACCTACCAGTTCGGAAAGTAGGCAGGATTTCAGCGTTATGCAATGTCACGGTATGACGTAGCGAGAAACAATTTCAAGAAAATAACATCCCAGCAATCAATATGGCCAATTTTCAACTTACCGAAGACGAGGTTCGCGACAAGGCCCATGAAATGCTCAACCTTAATGACACAGAAACAGCAATGGCTGGTGTTGGACAATTAACCTCATTCAACAAACTTGGTTTTGCAGGTGTGAAAGACCGTCCTGATGGATGGTATTTGCCTAACGAGTTACATTTCCCTGCTTTGATTCTTGAAGCAAAGGGGAGTAATATGAAATTTTCGGAAAAAGGAAAATATCCTCTGTATGGAAATCAATCCCGGCAATTCATTTGCATGTACTCGTCATAGTGATGGTTAAATAATAAGTT
>DCGR01000029.1:15572-33124 GCA_002315285.1 Bacteroides sp. UBA1773
TGGAGTTGAGACGAAGGAGCATAGCGGGCTATGTGACTGAGGAACAACTTCAAAATAGCCAACAAGATAAAGGAAAGGCGTACCAGGCTATCAAACATTTTGTGCCAAGTTATTTTTTAATCATCACATAATAAGGGGAAAATAGTAGGAACCAACCATACGACTGATAATGAAAATACTACACACCAGCGACTGGCACCTTGGCCACATGCTCTACAATCATGAAAGGACTGACGAACAAGAGGCAATGCTCTCTCAGATGGCAGATATTGTGAAAGACGAGAAACCCGATGCCTTTCTACTATGCGGCGACGTATATCATACACCTCAGCCTTCCGCCGCCGTGCAAACCATGTTCACCAATGCCCTTGTGAAGATCCATGACGCCAACCCCAATATGGTCATTGTCGTAACGGCCGGAAACCACGACAGCGGAAGCAAGCACGATATTTTCCGCACCCCATGGAAGGCACTGAAGGTACATACCATAGGAGCGCTTCACAACGAACATCCGGATGAGCATATCATTGGAATACCAGGCAAAGGCTACATCATTGCCATACCGTACGCCAATGAAAGAAACATCCCGGAAGGATTTTTCCAGAAGTTGCTGGACATGGTCGCAACAAGAAACACAAACGGGCTTCCGGTAGTGATGACAGCACATACAACTGTGAAAGGTTGTGATTTCTCCGGACACGACCATTCTACGGAATACAATGTCGGTGGCATTGACACCATCGACATCAAGCAGATGGGTGAGGGCTACGATTATCTTGCCTTGGGCCATATCCATCATGAACAGTTTGTCCATACGGGCAAACACAATGTCCGTTACAGCGGCACACCTATTGCCGTCAGTTTCGATGAGAATTACGCTCATTCCGTAAGCATGGTTGAAATTGGCAAGCATGGAGAGAGACCCAGAGTGACGACGATTGGAATTGAGAATCCCCATCCTCTTGTCACCCTGCCAACGGAAGGAATGACGACATGGGAAGAAGCCAGGGACTTACTTGTCAGGTACCCGGATAATATCCCTGCCTATATCCGACTGAATGTTGGAATCGATGACTTCCTTCCTGTTGGGGCAAACGAAGAGGCTGTCAGACAGACAGAGGGAAAACAATGCAGGTTTTGCCTCATCAATGCCAAACGCAAGGACACTCAAAAGGGTGAAGCCAAGGTGCTGACGGTACAAGAGTTCAAATCGGAGAATCCCACCGACATTGCCCGGCGTTTTTCTGAAGACAAGGGCATCCCCTTTGATGAGGAAATGATGGGACTCTTCAAGGAGACCATCGAGATGGTAAATGCAGACATGCGCGACAATTGATCGTGGAGGAAGAACCATGGAATTGCAAAAGCTCACAATACACAATATCGCATCATTCGAGGATGCAGAGATTGACTTTGGGAAACAACCGTTGGTTGACAGTGACGTGTTCTTGATTACAGGAAAGACGGGCGCAGGAAAATCGACCATCCTTGATGCGATATGTCTGGCACTCTATGCCCAGACGCCACGACTGGATAGTACGAAGATGCAGGGTGAGGCAAACGATGGCGACAACACGGTAAAGATAGACGACACCAGACAGCTGATGCGGAGAAATACGGGTGAGGCATTCGTTTCGCTCACCTTCATTGGCAGCAATGGCGTCCATTATGAGGCAATATGGTCAGTGGCTCGTGCCTTCAAGAAGGCGACGGGCAAAATGCAGCCGAAGAGTTGGCAGTTGAAAAACATCGACACCAGCGAGACACTCAAGAAGGAGAAAGAGATAGAGGCAGAGATAAAGGCGGCTGTCGGACTTGACTTCAACCAGTTCTGCCGTACCACCATGTTGCCGCAGGGAGAGTTTACCCGATTCCTGAATAGTACCGACAACGAAAAGGCTGAAATCCTGGAAAAGATTACAGGCGTGGACATCTATTCGAGAATCGGCGCGAAGGTATTTGCCGTAACCGGTCAGAAGGAGCAGACATGGAAGGAGGCCAAGCGATTGGTAGAGGGGTGCCGCACGCTGACCGAGGCAGAGATTGCCGGGGAAAAAAAGCAGATCGCCGAACTCGATTCCATGCTGGAAAAACTCAAGGCAGACAGCAAGACAGACAGTGATAAACGGGACTGGATAAGGCTGGACGAAAGAATGGCCAAAAGTGTGACAGATGCCGAAACCGCACTTCAGAAGGCAAAAGATGCGACTCAGAGCGAAGAATCCAAAACAAAGGAAAGGCGCATAAAGGATTGGCGCGACACCATCGAGGCACGTGGATGGATGAGCGAAATCCAGAAGGCCGATGATGAGCAAAAAGCACAGCAGCAGAAGCAGAAACGCCTGGCCGAAGACTATGCCAGGCTGCTCGGTGGCAAACTGCATGCAGAGAATGAAGCGAAGAAGATTGGAGAAAGACTTGAGAAGGTCGGGAAACTGATCGGGGATGAAGCCAACAAGGCCGTCGTCTATGAGAATGAGCAAACAATCAGGGGGCACCTGACTACCGTCAGCATGGGACGTGACTTCATTACCCGACAAAAGGGAGCCATTGCCAAAGCGGAGAAGCAGCTGACCGACACACTGTCACCCGCATTCGAAAAAGCAAAGCAGGATGCCGTGGCCGCGAGAACAAAGACCAAGGAATACGAGGCCTTGGTGAAGGAGCAAGAGAAGGCTGTGGAGGAGATGCACTTACCAGCATTGCGCAACGAACAGAATGAGGCGAAGACCTTGGTCGATAAGACAGATAAGGCCATAGAGCGTATTGGGACACTTGATGAGGCAAAAAGACGTCATGCAGGAAAACGATTGTCGTTAGACGAACAGTCTGCAGCCATAAAAGCAAAGAAGGATGAATCCGACCGAATGGAGACTTCCATAAACGATGCCCGAATCAAAATGGAGACTTGCAAGGAGAACCTCGATAGGCAAAAAGACACCGTGAATAAGTTAGCTGTCAGCATGAGGGCAAAACTGCATGAAGGCGACACATGTCCCGTGTGCGGGCAGAAGATAGTCGCTGCATTACCCCACGAAGAATTGCTGGAGGAACTTGTCAAGGGATTACACGATGAATATGACAAGGCAGAAGCAGCACATAGGAAATTGGTCGATTCCAAAAAGACATTGGATGCGGAAGCCAAAGCCATATCGGCGGGCTATCGACGTGAGCTCAAGGCCTTTTCTGAGGATGAATCCGTGCAGCAGGCCATCGGGAAGGCAATGGAGGCCTGCCGGGCATGTGGCATTGAGGCCTTGGACGAGGGTACCATGTCCGTGTTGCAGCAGTTGAAGGAAAAAGAGGAAAGTGCTTATGAAACCCTTGCGGCCCGGATAAAGGAGGGTGAGGCCAAGGAGAGCATTGCCAGGCAGCTGCGTAAGACCTTGGAAGACACTCGGAATGCCTCGGATGCATTGGCGGAGACCGCAAAGGAGGCAGAGGAAGCCGTAATCGCCTGTAAGGGACGTATCGACACAACCAAACAACTCATTGAGGCCAAGGCCAGCGAGGTAGGGAAGGCGGAAAAAGAGGTGGCCGACTTGCTGACGGCCGGTGATTGGACCGTGGATTGGGAAAAGGAGCCTCAAGTGTTTGCCGAAACTCTGAAAATAGCTGCAAAAGCCTACAGGCAGCACGTTGATGAGCAGCAGAGACTCAACAGACAACTCGAAAATCATCACACCAACAGCAATAATGTAGATGCCGTGGTCGGACGCATCCGTCAAACCGTTCCCGAATGGGAGGGTGTCGCAGCCGGTCCGGTCAACGAAATCCCCAATCTGTTGGATGAGGCCAACCACATCGCCAATCAAATCACTGTCGTCACGACCCAATTGCATGGTGCTGAAGAACGTCATAAAGGCAACAGCAAGAAATTGAAGGAGTTCATGGATGTCAATCCGTCCATGTCAACCGACAGATTGACGGAACTGAGCGCCTTCACCGACAGTGCAATTGCGAAAGCGGAAGCCGAACTCAGGCAACAAGGCAATGCCGAACTCGCAGCCAAAACCACATTGGACAATTCCGTCAAGCAATTGGAGGAGCACCGTCAGCACAAACCCGAGTTGACCGATGACGATACGATGGAGTCGTTGACGGCACGCATCGATGGTTATGCCGCGCAGATGAGCGCAGCAGACCAGCGCAAGGGCTCCATCAAACAGGAATTGAGAGCGGATGATGAAAGAAAGACAGAGTTGGGTACACTCATCAAAGATGCTGACGACAAGAAAGCCGACTACGAAAAATGGTCACACCTGAACGGACTCATCGGCGATGCTACCGGCAACAAGTTCCGCAAGATTGCCCAGAGCTATGTGCTGAGCAGCCTTATCCACTCAGCCAACAGTTACATGAAAACGCTCACCGACCGCTATACGCTCAAGGTCACACCTGGCACTTTCGTCATTTCGATTGAAGATGCATACCAGGGATTCGCCTCTCGTGCCGCAAGTACCATCTCCGGCGGAGAGAGTTTTCTTGTGTCGCTTTCATTGGCGCTGGCCTTGAGCGACATCGGCCAGACACTTTCCGTAGATACCCTCTTCATTGACGAAGGTTTCGGAACACTCAGCGGCGAACCGCTTCAGAATGCCATCGACACACTCCGTTCACTTCACACGAAAGCAGGGCGCCACATAGGAATAATAAGCCACGTGGAAGAACTTCAAGAGAAGATTCCCGTACAGGTTCATGTGTGTCAGGACAACAAATCATCGTGCAGCATCATACGTTTTGTTCCTGACGTTACCGGCAAAGCAAGTGCTCAGGCTTCTTTCGCGGGCACCTGCGGCGGAGCGTAGCCACCATCCGAAAAAGGGTGGAATCGCGCAAGCGATACTGCCTTTTCGGATGGTCGCTACGCGCTGCCGCGAGCGCTAAAGTGTCCTTGTGTTTTTCGGAAAGCAAAACATACACATCCGCCGCAGGCTCCGCGGGCATCAATCGGTCAAGCCCTGATGCTCGCGTATCAGTTTCACGAACACCTTTCCATACAGCCTGAGCTTGTGCTCGCCTACTCCACTCACATTACCAAATTCAGAAACAGTAATTGGCTTCTGGGTGGCCATGGCATGCAGTGTCTTATCGCTGAACACAATGTAAGGAGCAACGCCCAAACTGATAGCCACCTGCATGCGCAACTTACGCAGTTTGCCAAACAATACGGCATCCTCCTGCTGTCCGACCAACATAAGCTGCCGCTCCGCTGCCATACGTTTTTTCCGCCCTTTCACTGAAAGGTCCTCCCGCACAATCACAGCCAACTGCACCTTACTCCGACCAAACAACACATCCCGTCCCTGCCCGGTTATCTTCAGATGGGAGTCATCACGATAGTCGATTTCAAAGAGCCCCAGCTGGAGCATCTGCAAGAGGTAATCCTGCCAATCGCGTGCCGGCACATCGCGCCCCACACCAAAGGTCTTCAGTTTGTCATAACCATACTCACGCACAGTAGGCGAACAGTTGCCTCGCAAGATGTCGATGACCAAACGAAACCCTGCCATCTCACTGGTGCGTGCCAAAGCCGACAATGCTTTTTGCACCAACATAGTGCCATCAAATCTTGTGGGAGGATTCTTACACACATCGCAGTTGCCGCAGTCGTGATCCATGGCCTCGCCAAAATAATTCAATAGGATGCGACGACGACACACCTGACTCTCGGCATATTCCTGCATCCGATCAAGCTTTTCGTTGTTTATTTCGCGTTGCGCACTTCCATCAGCAAAACTACGCAAGGCTATGAGGTCACCCACATTGTAAAACAGAATAGTCTCGCAAGGCAATCCGTCACGACCTCCACGCCCTATCTCCTGATAAAATCCCTCCATACTTTTGGGCAGGTTATAATGAACCACAAAACGCACATTACTCTTATCAATGCCCATGCCAAAGGCAATCGTAGCACATACTACAGGCAAACGGTCGTTGGCGAAATCATCCTGTACACGTTCTCTGTCACGTACACTCATACCTGCATGATAAGGTCTTGCATCCACACCTCTGGCACAGAGTTTCGTAGCCACCTCCTCTGTGGTTTTCCTCGACAAACAATACACGATACCCGATTGCATCACCACATTGCCATCGGTTGCTTCCGATAGCGAATGACGGCGTATGAGGTCCATGATGACACGTATCTTCTCATCTGCCGAATACCCTCGCCTCACATCGAGCGACAGATTAGGACGATCGAAACTACTGACAAAAACCTTCACTTCTCCTGTTGCAATCGGCTGAAGGCGCAACTGTTCCACAATGTCGTTTCTCGTAATCTTATCGGCCGTAGCCGTGAAGGCCGCCACCGGCACATCGGGCAGATCACTACGCAACACCCCCAATTGGGTATATTCAGGGCGGAAGTCATGTCCCCACTGTGAGATGCAATGAGCCTCATCAATCACGAGCAAGCTGACCTTGGTGGCCTTGAGCAGAAAATCCTTCTCTGCCAACAGCTTCTCGGGCGACACATACAGCAGTTTCAGCTGCCCATGCCTCAACCGCTCACCTACCTCACGCTGCTCACCTTCCGAATGGGTACTGTTGAGTGCAGCAGCGGCAATGCCATTGGCACGAAGCGACTCCACCTGATCCTTCATGAGCGAGACAAGAGGCGACACCACCAAAGCCGTACCCTCCATCATCAGGGCCGGCAACTGGAAACAAATGCTCTTGCCGCCACCTGTAGGCATCAGCACCAGGCAGTCGCGACCTGCCAGAATATGTGTGATGATTTCCTGCTGAAGGGGACGGAAGGAATCATAGCCGAAATAAGATTTCAGATAATGAAGCATCATAGGAACAAACTCATCTTTTGGCTGTCATGACTCATTCCAGCCAGACTGGATATAATGACGACACAGGCACAAAACGACAAAACCAATACAACGATTCGAAAAAACAACTTCTGAAAAAGTTTCCACTTCATCGGGAAGTGGAAACTTTTTTGAAGGAGAGAGTGCCACACGAAATGACACTGCTACTCTCCTGAAATGACCTTCGTGGCATCAGCACAACTTCCGTGCGCCATCGCCTATCACAACATCGTAAATCTTCGGGCTCTTGTCATACTTAGCCTTATAGCGTTCCTTCACAGTGGTAATGAATGTCTCATAAAGTTCATTCTTCACCAAGTTGATGGTGCAACCACCAAATCCGCCACCCATGACGCGTGAACCCGTAACGCCACAATCGAATGCGATGTCGTTGAGGAAGTCGAGTTCCTCGCAGCTCACCTCATAAAGTTTACTCATGCCGTGGTGGGTTTCATACATCTTGGCACCTACTGTCTCATAATCGCCAGCCTTCAAAGCCTCGCAAACATCAAGTACACGCTGAATCTCGTCGATGACATATTCGGCACGCATATAGTCCTCGTCGCTCACTGCGCCTTTCACTTCGGCAAGCATATCCACCGTCACATCACGCAGATATTCCACGTTGGGATATTTCGGCTGCAATGCCTTTACCACATTCTCGCAACTCATGCGACGCTTGTTGTAAGCAGAGCTTGCCAACTCGTGTTTCACGACAGTATCGACCAGCACCAAACGATAGCCAACAGGTTCGAAGGGGAAATATTCATACTCGAGTGAACGGCAGTCCAAACGGATGAGACTGCCAGCCTTGCCAAAGACAGATGCGAACTGGTCCATGATACCACAGTTCACACCCACATACTTGTGTTCAGTAGCCTGACCTATCTTTGCCAATTCGAACTTGTCAATCTTGTTGTCACCAAACATATCATTCAGGGCAAAAGCGTAAGTGCTTTCGAGCGCAGCCGATGACGACATGCCAGCACCCAGAGGTACATCGCCGGCAAAAGCCGTATTAAACCCTTTCACATCCACTCCATGCTCAATCATCTCACGACACACGCCATAAATGTATTTTGCCCACGATGCGCGAGGACCTTCGTTGGGACCCAAGCCAAACTCGACATAATCCTTCAGGTCGATGGAGTATGCACACACTTTGTCAGTACCATTGGCCTTGATCTCAGCGATCATGCCTTTGTCGATTGCGCCAGGAAACACGAAACCACCATTATAGTCGGTGTGTTCTCCAATAAGGTTAATACGACCAGGTGAAGCATAAACCGAACCAGTTGTTCCGTCGAAATGCTTGATGAAGCGACTTCTTACAAATTCTATATCCATGATAGTATGATAGTTTTTATGGGAGGGCGGATGCAAATGTCTGCCCTCCCCTGTTCGTTATGATTGTTTTTTCCAATTACTCTTCTGCAGTCTTCGACACACGGCTACCTATGAGAGCATAGAACAGGATGTAACCTGCGCAAAGTACTGGGATGAAATAAGCCAAAGTGTAGGAACCAAGGAGTTCTCCTACCTGAGCCTGAACAAATACCATGACAGCGCAACCGAATACCATGGTCATGAAGATGCCGGCTGCGACAGCCGTATATTTGCCCAACTTCTCGACTGCCATGTTGAAGATGCTACCCCACATCACTGATGTGCAGAGACCTACCAACAAGAACGCGAAGATTCCGACAGGCACCTGTGCCCAAACGACATTCAGATTTCCCCAGTCGATGCCAGGAACAGTTACCATGGCAGCATCGGCCGATGAGTTGAAAATACCGAAAAGCAACAACAGGATGGCAATGGCAGCAGCGGTTGAAACCATGGCGCGGCTCGACACCTTGGCGCCAATGACACTACCTACCATACGGCCAACAAACATCATCAGCCAATATACAGCACAAATCAAGCCTGCGATGCTACCGTCCATACCCAAGCCAGAAAGAGTGGGAGCTTCGGGTGAAGCGGTGAGATAGCTCAACATGTAAGTAGGAGTACCAACCTCTACACTCATATACAAGAAGATGGCCAACGCACCGAGCGTGAAATGACGGAACTTGAAAGCGCCCTTCACCAATGCCATATCGACAGGAGCCTGTTCAGGCTCTTCGATCTTGGTAAACATGATGATGATAAACGCAAGGATAAAGATAGCTAAAGCAATCATAAGGGCCGGAGTCGCATCTTCGATCCTTGCCTTGGCAGCATCGCCAATGAGAGCACCCATGATGATGTAAACAGCCACGGCACATGCTGAATTGCACGAACCACCAATCTGGATAAGCTGGTTGCCGGTCTTACCACCACCTCCAAGGTTGTTCAACATAGGATTGACAACAGTGTTAAGCATGCACATGCAGAATCCGCTTACAAATGCACCAATCAGATATACCAGGAAACTTCCCATCGATCCTGACAGATACTCAAGCAAAATGCCTATGATACCTACGATAAGGGCGATAAGCGCTGTTTTCTTGTAACCGTACTTGGCGATAAGCATACCTGAAGGAATACCCATGACCAAATAAGCGATAAAATTGCCATAGTTGCCAATCTGTGCCAACGTGTCGGATGCACCAAACTGGTTTTTCACGATAACTGCCATAGGTGAACAAAGGTTTGTCACGAAGGCAATCATTCCGAAGAGAGCAATCATGATGATGATTGCAGCCCATTGTTTTGATTGTTTTGCCATTGTTTTGAAATGTTTTGATGGTTAATTACTCGATTTGTTATTTTGTTTTTCTCAATTTTCAGTTGTCGGTCTTCAGTGATGGTTCGGGGCGAATCCACGGTCTTAATCCTTTTGTCTGATTTCCTTCTCCACACCAAACTGATAGATGGTGGTCTGTCGGTATGTCTCTCCCGGATGCAGCACGCACGAGGGGAAATGCCCCTTGTTGGGAGTATCGGGGAAGTGTTGGGCTTCAAAGCAGATGGCACTCCTACGCGGGAACGTTGCACCATGCCAGCCACTGAACCCATTGTGCCAGTTCGAAGTATATACCTGCACACCCGGTTCGGTGGTAAACACCTCCATGCTGCGACGGCTCAACGGATCCACACATTTAGCTGCAAAACCCAAAGTTCCTGCCTCACGCTTGTTGAGCACATAGCAATGGTCGTATCCTGCACCATGACGAATCTGCACACAATCATCATCAATGCGGCTTCCTATCGTGTGAGGCGTACGGAAATCAAACGGTGTGCCTTCCACCGATGCGATACAACCGTATGGAATGGAAGTATCATCGATGGGCACATAATAGTCAGCATTGATGGTAAGTTCATAGTCGTTGATGACGGGGGTAGGATTGGCAATGCCCGAAAGGTTGAAGAAGCCATGATGGGTCAGGTTCACAATGGTAGTCTTGTCGGTGGTAGCCTCGTAAAGGATCTTGAACTCATTGTTGTCGGTCAACTGATAGACCACCGTCACATCCAGATTGCCAGGAAATCCCTCTTCCCCATCCTTACTGACGTAATGCAGGCGGAGCGTCTGGGCATCAGGTTGCTCCGCGTCCCACACACGGGCATGAAATCCCGTCGGCCCACCATGCAAAGAATTAGGACCATTATTGATTGCCAGTTGATATGCCTTTCCCTCCAACAAAAATGAACCCTTCGCAATTCGATTACCATAACGGCCGATAATCGTACTCAGAAAGGGTTCATGACTATTGATTACATTGGCGATTGAATCATGGCCTTGTATTACATTGTCGTATTTGCCATCCTTGTCGGGCATCATGATTGCAGCTACGGCACCTCCATAGTTAGTCACTGCAATTTCTGCACCCGATGGATTTTTCAACACATATAAATCCGTATGTTTCCCGTCGATAACGGTTTGGAAATCGGCTCTCTGTAAGCCGCATATCAGGACTCCTGTCGTATCGGTGTTCCCCATGTTGCACTGAATTTTAATTGTTCTTATTCACATTCATGTGCAAATAAACAAAAGTTCTTTTTAATTTCCAAACATTTTTCCAAAACTTTTTTCATTTACAAACAAATCGGCAACAATAAAAGTACTTCCGCCTACAAATATCAAGTCGTTTGCTGCATTTGCATTGCTTATTGCGGCGCGTAATGCCACATCTACACACGGATACTCCTCTCCTTGCAACCCTGCTTGCTGCGCCAATTCATGTAGCCTGCTCTCCGAAAGCGCACGTTTCACACTGGCTTTGGTGAAATAATAGCGGGCCGTACGCGGCAGCAATGCAAGCACCCCGCTGATATCCTTATCGTTCACCATACCTATCACCACATGCAATTGACCACATTGTTGTGCTTGCAGTTGCCGGCTGATATACTCCATTCCCCCCACATTATGTCCGGTGTCGCAAACGATTCTCGGATGTAGGCTCACCGTTTGCCAACGTCCCATCAGCCCGGTCAGCGCACACACCCTTGAGAAAGCCTCACGCACATGCTGCGTTTCCACATTGAATCGTCCACGAAGCAAGTTGACAGCCGTCAGGATGGTGTTCGTATTCTCCACTTGGCAATATCCCCCCAGCTCACCCCTCAGCTGTCCGTACGTACGGGTGTCGTAGGTCCAGCCATCCTGTGTTGAGGTCGCCCCTACAACTTGAGGATTGTCCTGTGCAAAACAGATAGGTGAACCCACTTGCCGAGCGTGTTGTTCGAACACCCGACGAGTCTCAGCAGTGGCATTGCCTATCACCACCGGCACTCCAGACTTCATGATGCCAGCCTTCTCGGCTGCAATCTGTGCCAACGTATTGCCCAAAAATTGTGTATGGTCAAGGCTGATATTGGTGATGATGCTGAGTTCCGGACGGATGATGTTGGTGCAATCGAGCCTTCCGCCCAATCCCACCTCTATCACCGCCACATCCACCTTACACTGGGCGAAATAGCTGAAAGCCATTGCGGTGGCAAGTTCGAAGAACGAAGGGTGAAGTGGTTCGAAAAATGCCTTCTCACGTTCCACGAAATCCGTCACAAACTGTTTCGATACAGGTATTCCGTTCACTCTGATACGTTCACGGAAATCGACAAGATGGGGCGACGTATAAAGTCCCGTAGTATAACCCGCACACTGCAGCATGGCCGCAATCGTGTGCGAACACGAACCCTTCCCATTGGTACCGGCCACATGGATGGTGCGGAACGAACGATGTGGTTGTCCTAAATGTGCATCAAGGGCCTCAGTTGTCTGAAGCCCTTCTTTGTATGCACCTGCTCCAAGCTGCTGAAACAGTGGAGCGCTATCATAAAGATATGCAAGTGTTTCGTCGTAAGTCATTATCGGTAACGCATGAAAATCCAAGGCATGTCCTACGGCCAATCCATCGGACCGGCTCAATCAAACAGATTTTTGAACGTCTTGAATATCTTGTCCTTGATGCTCTCGGTGGGCCGGAAGTTATTACTGTCTTGCAACCGTTCCAACGTTTGCTTTTCGTCCTTTGACAAGTTTTCGGGCACATACACGCTGATGTTGACCAACAAGTCGCCGGTACCCAAATTGCGTCCATAGCTGTCGAGTGCAGGCAGGCCCTTGCCTCTCAGGCGAAGCACCTTGCCAGGCTGTGTGCCCGCCTCTATCTTCACCTTCACACGACTGTCAACGGTAGGTATCTCCACCGTACCGCCCAGAGCAGCCGTAGGAATGCTCAGCAGCAGGTTGTATATCAAATCGTTTTCATCGCGAATCAATGTCGGATGTGGTTCCTCTTCTATCAGCACCAACAAGTCACCGGCCACGCCATTATGCTTGCCCATGTTACCCTTGCCCGACACCGACAGTTGCATGCCACCCACCATGCCGGCAGGTATTTTCACCGTCACTATCTCCTCGCCCATCACCACGCCTTCGCCGGCACAATGCGGACATTTGTTCTTGATCACCTTTCCTTCACCTCCACACTGTGGACAAGGACTCTGCGTTTGCATCATGCCAAACAAGCTTTGCTGCGTACGCGATATGCTTCCCGTACCATGACAACGAGGACACGTCTCTGTGCCGCCGCTTCCTTCCGCACCCGATCCATGGCAATGTTCGCACACCACCATCTTGCGAAGTTTGAATTTCTTCTCTACGCCCGAAGCTATCTCCTGTAGCGAGAGTTTTGCCTTCACCCGAAGGTCGGAACCTTTGAATTTGCGTTGTCCCTGATGGGCACTTCCGCCGCCAAAGCCGCCAAAGCCGCCAAAACCTCCACCACCGAAGTTGAAGCCGCGTCCAAACACATTATTTAATATGTCGTTGAGGTCGAAATCGGCAAAACCACCAAAACCGCCACCGCTGGCCGATTCACCGTTCATGCCGGCAAATCCGAACTGGTCGTAACGCGCACGCTTGTCCGCATCGCTCAGCACGCTATAAGCCTCAGCAGCCTCTTTGAATTTCTCCTCTGCCTCCTTGTTACCAGGATTGCGATCGGGATGGTATTTGATAGCCAACTTGCGATAGGCCTTTTTTATCTCGTCAGCCGATGCGCTCTTGCCGACTTCCAGCACTTCATAGTAATCTCTCTTTTCAGCCATAATCCAATCCTTTCGTTTACTGACCTACCACCACCTTGGCATGTCGGATCACCTTTTCATTCAATTTGTAACCCGTTTGCACGCAATCGAGTATCAGTCCCTTCTGGTCGTCTGTCTGAGCTGGAATCAGGGCTATGGCCTCATGGAAATCCGTATCGAAAGGCTTGTCCTTCGTCTCAATCACGCTGACTCCTTCCTGGGCAAGAATCTTCATCATCTTCTCGTGAATCATTCTCACTCCTTCCTCCAAAGCCTTCACAGCCTCATCATCCGACTTCATGTTGGCCAATGCACGTTCGAAATCGTCGAGCACCGGCAGGATGGCGGTAATGGTTTTCTCCCCGCCATTTTTTATGATTTCAGCCTTTTCCTTCAGTGTACGCTTGCGATAGTTGTCAAATTCGGCAGCCAACAGCAAGTACTTGTTCTGTTTGTCCTCCAACTGTTGTCTCAGCTGTTCCTCCACGCTCTGCTCTGGTTCCTTTTCCTCTTCCTTGGCTTCCTGTCCGGCATCCTTTTCCTCCGCCTTCGCATCCTGTCCGGCATCCTCATCCGCCTTTTCAGTCTGTTCGTTCACTTCCTCCTGAGCGGTTTCCTGTGTTTGCTCTTCTTTTGTTTCCTGCTGTTCTGCTTGTTCTACGTTTGGCTCTTCCACCTTCTTATCCTTATATTTGTTCTTACTCATGATAAAAATGTTTTTCCCGATTCCCAGCAAAAAACGTGCCTATTCCTCTTTTCGCGGCACAAAATCGCTTGAGAATGTGAATGGGAGCAAACTTTTCACGCCGGCAATGCGCCACACACATTGCTTGCCAAACAGCAGGATGGTCATCTCATGCTGTCCCCGTTCTTCGGTTTCAAGCATCACCTGCCGGCAGGCTCCGCAAGGCGTAATCGGCCTGTCTGTAAAGTCCTTGCCATCGTGTGCGGCAATGCCGAGTGCCACCACAGCCCTGTCGGGGAAATGTGCCCCGCAACAAAACAAGGCAGTTCGTTCGGCACAGAGTCCCGAGGGGAAGGCCACGTTTTCCTGATTGCTGCCTGTCACCGTTTCGCCATTGTCGAGCAATGCCGCTGCCCCTACGGCAAAATGCGAATAAGGAGCATAACTGGTTCGTGTTGCCATTTTGGCAGACTCGATCAGTCGAAGTTCGTCAACCGTCAAATCCTCCAATGCACATTGTTCGTAATCGATTACTATTTTCTTTTTCTCCATCGTATAATCGTGCAATAATTGTCCTTCCCGCACAACAATCAGCGAAACATGATGTCGGTGATTACCTGCGCTCCAGCCTTCTCGTTCAGCTGTTTCACCAGCACGGTCTTTCTCATCGAAAGTTCCTGTCGCAGCACCGCCGATGTCAGCTGCACATGCAATGTCTGGTTCTTGATGAACACATTGGAAGTATAACGCATCGCCACACTGCCCACCACCTCGGGCCAGGCATCCACCAGATGCATCTCATTCAGGGGCGACTCCAAGCCCTGCACACGCAGCACCGATCGCAGCACATCGCCAAAAAGCAGTGTCTCATTTCTTTTCATACCACATCTCCATTCTCCACATGAAACACTTTGTGCGCGCCTTTCAGCTTACCCACAATCTCTTCCAGATGGTCGCGATTGGTGTCTGTCACAAATATTTGTCCGAAATCCGGTTCCGACACCATCCTCACGATTTGTTCCACACGCAAGACATCCAGCTTGTCGAAGATGTCGTCGAGCAGCAAGATGGGTGTTGTCTGGTTTCCATGATGCCTCAGAAACATGAATTGGGCCAGTTTCAGTGCCGTCAGATAAGTCTTGTTCTGTCCCTGCGACCCCTCGCGCCTGATGGCATAGTCGCCCAATTGCATCACCAGATCGTCCTTGTGCGTGCCCTTGAGCGTATAGCCCATGATCCTGTCCTTCGCACGGTTTTTTTTCAATAGTTCCTTCAAATCTCCCTTTTGTGCATCCGATTCATAGTGCAACGACACCGTTTCCTTTCCTTGCGAAATGGTGGCATGGATTTGCTGGAACTGAGGGATGAATTCACGCACGAAGTGGGTCCGCTTCTCAAAAACCACGTTTCCATCCGCCGCCAACATTTCCTCCAGCACATTCATCAGGTCCGCGTCGGGTTCGGCATCGGCCTTCAGCAAGGAGTTGCGTTGTTGCAGCGTCTTGTTATAATGGATAAGCGCATCAAGATATGCCTTGTCGTACTGCGAAATGACCATGTCCATAAACCTGCGCCGTTCGTCGCTGCCACCCGATATGAGCGTCGCATCGTCGGGCGACACCATCACAAGCGGTATCAATCCTATATGGTCCGCAAAGCGCTGGTATTCCTTCTTGTTGTACTTGAATTGTTTCTTTCTTCCACGCTTCATGCCGCAATACACCTCATCCACACCTCCGTCGTCGGTCTGATACGAGCCTTGTATCATGAAGAAATCCTCGCCATGGCGTATGTTTTGCGAATCGATGGGATTCGAAGCACTTTTGCAAAACGACAGATAATAAACCGCATCGAGCAGATTGGTCTTTCCCATGCCATTGTGTCCGATGAAACAATTCAATTTTGGAGCAAATTCCAATTCTATTTGCGCCAGATTCTTGTAATTGATGATAGAAATCCGATTCAGTATCATGCGCGATTCTTGCTTTTAGGCCACAAAAGTAGAAAAAAAAACCTCATAAATTTTAATAATACACATAAATAACCTATTTTTGTGCGCTGAAAATTATGCGAAAATCATAAAAATGTAAATATAAAATGGCAGAAAACAAACAAACACAAGGTCAGGTAAAGGACCTCGATGAAGCGCTCAGCGCTTCTGAAGCATTTATTCTCAAGTACAAGAACAAATTGTTAATCGCTATTTCGGCAGTTGTTCTCATCATTGTGGCCATCCTTGGCTACAAGCAATTCATCTACGAGCCACGCGAAGTGAAGGCTTCCGAAGCCCTGTTTGTAGGCGAACAGTATTTCCAGAACGACCAGTACGAGCTTGCCCTCAATGGCGATAGCGCCAACTTTGCAGGTTTTGCTGCCGTAGCCAAGGAATACAGCGGCACGGCCGCTGGCAATTTGGCCACCGCATACGCAGGTCTTTGCTGCGCACACCTGGAGAAGTTCGAAGACGCCGTGAAATATCTCGACCAGTTCACAGGCAACGATCAGTTGGTAGGTCCCGCCGTAAAGGCAGCCTTGGGCAACTGCTATGTCAACCTTGGTCAGGAAGAAAAAGGAGCCGAACTCTTGGTAAAGGCAGCCAAGGCAGCCGACAGCCAGGCACTGAGCCCCGTCTATTACATCCAGGCTGGTCAGGTTTACGAAAAGCTGAACAAGAACGCCGAAGCACTGAAGCTCTATCAGATTGTGAAGGAGAAATACTTCCAGTCATATTTGTCCATCGAAATCGACAAATACATCGAACGCGTTTCAAAATAAACAACCATGCGAAATAGTTGATCCATGGACAGAAGGGATTTTCTCAAAAAGTCTGCCCTCGGTTGCGGTGCTGTTGCATTAGGAAATGATGCACTTGCCCAACCAAGGGCAGACTTTTCGGTTTCGACCCAGCGGATCGAGACCAACGAATTCGTGAAAGAGCCTGCCCGCAAGATTCCCGTGCTGGCCAACACCGATGTGGTGGTTGTGGGTGGCGGACCAGCTGGAGTGGCAGCAGCCCTCTCGGCTGCACGTGCAGGCAGCAATGTATGGCTCATCGAACGCTACAACCATCTGGGTGGACTATGGACTGGTGGACTGGTGCTCATCCTCAACGACACCTACGGCATGAACCAACAACGCGAATGGGTGCAGACCGTATTCGGAGTGAGCGACGAGATAACCCACCGCCTCGACGAGATGGGCATGTTGGTGCACCATTACAACCCCACCCCCGACCCCGAAGCATGTAAATATGTCATGGCAGAAATGCTTCACGAAGCAGGTGTCAACGTCATCTACGGCAGTGTGGCAGCCAATGTGGTCAAGTCGGGCAGCCACATCGATGCCGTGTTGCTCGAGACCAAGAGCGGGCGTGTGGCCATCAAGGCCAAAATGGTGGTCGATTGTACCGGCGATGGCGATGTGATCGAATGGGTGGGCGAGAAATATGCAGAGATAAAGTATCTGGTAGGACTCAACTACCGCTTGGGCAATGTCGATAGGGTAAACACGCAAGCCGAAGGCTACCA
>DCGR01000029.1:33176-33976 GCA_002315285.1 Bacteroides sp. UBA1773
GCGTGAACTGGGTGAACGTGCGCGGTGGTGAAAACGTCGATGCCC
This sequence comes from Bacteroides sp. UBA1773, assembly GCA_002315285.1. GTDB lineage: Bacteria > Bacteroidota > Bacteroidia > Bacteroidales > Bacteroidaceae > DCGR01. Next base: position 33,222 of record DCGR01000029.1, read on the forward strand.
TCAACGTGCTCGAAACATCGCGCGTGCAGTACGAATGGCGCAAGTCGGCTTGGGAGAAGACACAGGAGCTGCGCCGCCAGCCAGGCTACGAAGAGGTGTTCCTGCTCGAGACAGCCTCACAGTTAGGCGTGCGCCTGTCGCGTGTGCTCGACAGTCTCCACATCGTCACCCTCGAGGAGTCCATGACCTTTGCCGAGTTCCCCGACGTGGTGGGCATCGGTGGTGGCTACACCAACATCCCCTACAATGGTGGTGTAGTGAAAGCCAAGGAACGTCCCTGCTGGCAGATTCCGTTGCGCGCCCTCCTACCCCGCCGCTGCGAAAACCTCATCATCGGTGGCCGTTGCTTCGGATTCGAGGAAGGTCTGGCCGAGGATGCCCGCGAGATTGGCAACTGCCTCCTCACCGGTCAGGCAGCCGGAGCGGCAGCAGCAGCAGCCGTTGAGCAGCGCACCATTCCGCGCGAACTCGATGTGCCTCGTCTGCAACGACTGTTGCGTCAGCAGAAGGTCAATCTGGGTTGATGCTACATACCACAAACAGTTTTGCCAAACCGCGCAGTCATCAAGGCCTGCCATCTCACAAAAGCCCCCGAACAAGTTTCAGGGGCTTCTTTCATGTCACAACTACATAAAATGATTATCCGCATTTAACCGAATGAATATTTGTTTGTCTCATTTACATGCCGTACCTTTGCTGCGTAAAGCAATTGTTTATGAACCTTCTTGAATTCAACAAGCATTTCACCTGCGAGG
>DCGR01000003.1 GCA_002315285.1 Bacteroides sp. UBA1773
CTCGTCGGCCTCGTCGAGAATCACGTAGCGTACTTTGTCGAGTTTCACCACGCCACGATTCATCAAGTCGATGAGTCGCCCTGGAGTGGCCACGATAATCTGCACGCCCTTCTTCAGACTTCTGATTTGACTTTCGATGGACGAACCGCCATACACAGGCTGGATGCGCAATCCCTCGATATATTTGGAATAGTCGGTAAGGTCGGACGTGATCTGCAAACAAAGTTCGCGTGTAGGCGACAGGATGAGGGCCTGGGGCTCCTTCAACTCCGTATCGGTCATCTGCAGGATAGGCAATCCATAGGCTGCGGTCTTTCCCGTACCGGTTTGCGCCAAAGCCACCACATCGTTATCTCCACCCAACAAGTAGGGAATCACTTCCTCCTGCACGGGCATGGGAGTGGCATACCCGATTTCGGTAATTGCTGCCAACAGTTGCTGCGACAGTCCTAATTCTTCAAATGTCTTCAATTTATAAAATGCTTGTTCTTATCGTTCGAGTGAAACACTCCGCCGACCATGCTTTGCAGTGTTTGAGCCGGCAAAGTTACGCAATTTTATTCATAGCACTTGCTCATCAGGCAGATTAATTCTACTTTTGCACAAATTTTGTGTGACACGATGAACAAAATAACAACAAACAGCCTCCGGGCTTGGATACTGGCCTCGCGCCCCAAAACCCTTGCGGGGGCCGCAGCCCCTGTGTTGGTAGGTTGCTCCTTGGCCTATCATGCCGAAAGTTTCGCCCTGCTTCCCTCACTCATCTGCCTGCTTTTCGCTCTGCTCATGCAGATTGACGCCAACTTCATCAACGACTATTTCGACTGTGTGAAAGGAGCCGACCGCGAGGACCGCTTAGGTCCGAAGCGGGCATGTGCACAGGGTTGGATCAGCCTACAAGCCATGCGTTGGGGCATGAGCATCATTTCGGCAACTGCCATCGCGGTGGGTTCGTGCATCCTGCTGTTCACCGACTGGCTGCTCATTCCTGTGGGGTTGCTTTGCATTGTCTTTGCCCTGGCCTACACCGCAGGTCCCTACCCATTGGCCTACCACGGATGGGGTGATGTGCTGGTGTTGGTGTTCTTCGGCATCGTGCCCGTTTGCTGCACCTACTATGTGCTCACCGCTACCTGCACCCTGCCCGTAGTGATGGCATCGATGGCGTGTGGACTCGTGACCGACCAACTGCTCATGATCAATAACTTCCGCGACCGCGAGCAGGATGCCATCAGTGGCAAGCGCACCATCGTAGTGAGATGGGGAGCGGCAAGTGGCCTATGGGCCTATCTTGCACTCGGAGTGGTGGCCGTTGCCATCAGCTTGCAGTTCACTTGCCTGACCCTACTTTTCCTCGTGCCCCACATCCGCACTTGGACGCGCATGAAAACCATATTCCAAGGGACAGCACTCAACGGCATTTTGGGCGAGACTGCCCGCAACATCCTCATCTTCTCTCTGCTCCTCTCCATGGGCATCATACTATCGTAGAGCCTACCCATACATTTGCCATTCGCCCCAAGAAACAACATGCCCTGCTGATGAAAAAAACGAGAAACCACAACTCACAGGAGAAAAATTCTTGCTACATTTGCACAGGAAACAAAATAAATCATGAACTAATATCTCATTGACAATGAAAACAAAGACTTTGCTTGCAGTGGCCACGATAGTGATGTGTGGCTGTGGACCATCGGAACCTGACTCGATGCGACTGATTGAGAATGTGGACTTCTCGCATGTGAAAATCACCGATTCGTTCTGGTCGCCCCGACTGGAAAGACACGCCACAGTGACGTTGCCTGTGTGCATCGACCAAATTGAGAACCAGACCGGGCGCATCCGAAACTTTGAGAACGCAGCCAAAGGAGAAGGAGAACATTCGGGCATCTTTTTCGACGATTCGGACGTGTATAAGGCTCTCGAGGGTATCGCCTACAGCCTGAAAAACAACCCCAATGCAGAACTGGAGAAGAAAGCCGACGAATGGATAGACAAATTTGCCGCTGCCCAGCAACCTGACGGCTACCTGAACACCTTCTATATATTGACAGGACTGGAAAATCGCTGGCAGGACATGGACAAACACGAGATGTACTGCGCCGGACACATGACGGAGGCCGGAGTGGCCTACTATCAGGCTACGGGCAAACGGAAACTGCTCGACGTGTGTATCGGCATGGTGGACCACATGATGAGCGTGTTTGGCCCAGGAAAACGCGACTGGGTGCCCGGACACGAGGAAATAGAGCTGGCACTGGTGAAACTGTATAACGTGACCAAAGAGGAAAAATACCTGGACTTCGCCAACTGGCTGCTCGAGGAACGCGGACATGGCTATGGCATCAGAGAAGGGAAACGATGGAACGACAAATACTATCAGGACGACAAACCAGTACGCGAGATGACCGACATTGCGGGACATGCAGTACGCGCCATGTATCTCTATTGCGGCATGTCGGACGTGGCTGCGCTGAAACACGACACAAGCTACGTGGCTGCCATGCATAGGCTGTGGGACGACGTGGTGCTGCGCAATATGTACATTACGGGAGGTATCGGATCGTCGAAGCACAACGAGGGCTTTACCGAAGACTACGACCTGCCCAACAAGGAAGCCTACTGCGAGACCTGTGCATCGGTGGGCATGGTGTTCTGGAACCAACGCATGAACCAGTTTACGGGCGATGCCAAATACATAGACGTGTTGGAACGTTCGATGTATAATGGCGCGCTGGCCGGCATCTCGCTCAATGGCGACCGGTTTTTCTATGTGAACCCCTTGGAATCGGATGGCGGACATCATCGCCAGGCTTGGTATGGCTGTGCATGCTGCCCCAGCCAAGTGTCGCGCTTCCTTCCCTCCATAGGCAGTTACATCTATGGCACCTCCAAGAATGCTGTGTGGGTGAACCTGTATATGGGCAACACAGCCGAAATCACCATTGACGGCAAGACCATAGCACTGACACAAGAGACCGAATACCCATGGAAGGGTGATGTGAAACTGACCATAGGCAACGACTGCAAGAAAGAAATCCGTCTGCGCATTCCGGCATGGTGCAAGAGTTTCTCCATCGCAAAAAATGGCGAGGCCGTGAATCCTGCAATAGAAAAAGGCTATGCCGTGCTGCCCGGAGCTTGGGAAGCCGGCGATGAGATTACGCTATCAATGCCAATGCCTGTGGAAATGGTGGCTGCCGACAAGCGTGTGAAAGCTGACGAAGGCAAGAGAGCCATCCAACGCGGACCCCTGGTGTATTGCATGGAACAGATTGACAATGTGGACACCTACGAGAAAGCCCAGCTGAGCCCATCGAGCACATTCACCGACTCCTTCGACTCCTCGCTATTGGGTGGCATCGTGAAAATATCGGCAGAGACCGAAGCGGGAACCCTGCAACTGATACCGTACTACAGTTGGGACAATCGGGAAGCTGGTCCCATGAAGGTCTGGATAGACCTTGACGAACAATGACAATAGAACGCCAATAATCCGACACCAATAAGACACCAGTGACTTTTCTGCGAATGGCAAAGGAAAAGTCACTGGTGTTGTGTTTTTTGGGAAAGTTTCCATTGCCGGTGACACCGCCATCCGGACACATTTACTTACCGTAAAGATACTGTTGCTGGGCAGGGGTAAGCGTGTCGATGTGTATGCCCCAATCGGACAATTTGAGTTGCGCCACAAGTTGGTCTATCCCGGCAGGAATCCGAATGGTCATCTGGCCTGATTGGCGCGAGATGCCATCACGATGCTCCACGAGGTACTTGGCACTCAACGCCTGAATGGCAAACGAGAGATCCATGATTTCGGCTGGATGGCCATCGCCAGCAGCAAGGTTGACCAAACGGCCTTCGGCAAGCACATAGATGGTTCGACCGTTTTCAAGTTTATAGGCAGTAATGTTATGCCGCGCCTCACATTCGGAAACAGCCATGCGACGAAGAGCCGCCACATCGACCTCGACATCGAAATGTCCGGCATTGCAACAGATGGCACCATCCTTCATACGCTGGAAATCGGAACGGGTGATGACTTCGTTGCATCCGGTGACGGTAATGAACAAATCGCCAAGAGCAGCAGCGTCATTCATAGGCATCACTTCGAAGCCATCCATGACAGCCTCCATGGCCTTGATGGAATCTATTTCGGTAACGATGACCTTAGCCCCCAACCCTTTGGCACGCATGGCAACACCCTTGCCACACCAGCCATAGCCAGCGACAACAACAGTCTTGCCTGCCACAATAAGATTGGTGGTGCGGTTGATGCCATTCCATACGCTTTGTCCGGTGCCATAACGATTGTCGAAAAGATGCTTGCAATCGGCATCATTGACCAACATCATAGGGAATTGTAGTCGATGAGCCTGATCCATGGCAAGCAAGCGAAGAATGCCTGTGGTAGTTTCCTCACACCCGCCAATGACATTACCCAAAAGTTCGGGATAAGAATCGTGGATGAGCGACACCAAATCCCCTCCATCATCGATAATAAGATGTGGAGCTGCCTCGATGACACAACGACAATGGTGATTGTACTCATCGGGGGTGGCATCGTACCATGCAAAGACATTCAGACCGGCATGAACCAATGCGGCCGCCACATCGTCCTGCGTAGAGAGCGGATTGCTGCCAGTAATGAACATCTGAGCCCCACCCGCAGCCAACACCTTACAGAGATAGGCTGTCTTGGCCTCGAGATGGATGGACAGGGCTATACGAAGTCCGGCAAACGGCTTGCTGGTGGAAAAATCGCTCTCCAACGTACGCAACACCGGCATGTGACTACGCACCCAATCAATTTTCAAGTCGCCCTCCGGCCACAACTCCATATTACGTATTTCGTATGCCATGAGAAGACGAGGTGTTAATTTAGACAAGCCTTATAACGTCGGATAGTTTCCTTCATGCCCAAATAAAGCGCATCGCAAATAAGAGCATGACCAATGGAAACCTCCTTGAGCCAAGGTATGTGCTGACAGAAATACTGCAAATTATCAAGATTGAGGTCGTGACCGGCGTTGACTCCCAACCCCAAACGACGTGCCAACTGGGCCGCCTCGACAAACGGAGCGACAGCCACATCAGGATTCTTTGCATACGCCGACGCATATGGCTCCGTGTATAGCTCTACACGATCAGTACCCGTCTTGGCAGCATACTCAATCATCTCAAGATCCGTACCCACAAAAATGGATGACCGAATGCCTGAAGCATGCAAAGCATCGACCCGATTGGACAAGAAATCGAAATGTTCCTTCGTGTTCCATCCAGCATTCGAAGTGATTTGATCGTGGGCATCAGGCACCATCGTGACCTGCTCTGGACGCACACTCTTCACCAGATTCATGAATTCGTTAGAGGGATTGCCCTCGATATTGAATTCGACACGTACAAGCGAACGAAGTTCAATAACATCGTCACGACGAATGTGTCGCTCATCGGGACGAGGATGCACAGTAATGCCATCGGCTCCAAAGGACTCACAATCGTGCGCCATTTGTAAAACATTGGGATTGTTTCCTCCACGCGAGTTTCGCAATGTGGCAATCTTGTTAATATTTACGCTTAGCTTTGTCATCTAAAATTAAAAAACTATATTTGCAGTCGCAAAGATACAACAAAAAAACAAGCTTCGAGCTTTTGGGGAATTAAATATATGAAATTTGCAATATTTGGAAATAGTTTTCAGGAGCATAAGACAAAATACATGCAACGTTTGTTGGATGTGTTGTCGAGCCAAGGAGCTGAAGTGATTATCAAAAATGATTTCCACGAGTTCCTGAAACGGGCAGGAAAGCTTGACGTAAATCAATACGACACGTTCAGTGACAATTCGTTCGATGCAGACATGGCATTAAGTGTGGGAGGGGACGGCACATTCCTCAACACAGCCCAATGGGTCGGGGACAAAAACATCCCGATATTGGGCATCAACACGGGAAGATTGGGATTCCTTGCCGACATATCGCCCGAAAACCTGGAAATGACGATGCGTAACATTTTCAGAGGAGAATACACGATTGAAAACCGTAGCGTACTGCAAGTGGTTCTCAGTGATGGAGTCATGAAGGGATCGCCATTCGGGCTGAATGAAGTGACGGTGTTGAAACACGATTCTTCCTCAATGATTACCATCCGATCCAGCATCAACGGGGAATTCCTGACCAACTACCAAGCCGATGGGTTGATAATAGCCACCCCGACAGGATCAACGGCCTATTCACTAAGTGTTGGCGGCCCTATCCTATCGCCTTACAGCCACACTTTTTGTGTCTCACCAGTTGCTCCACACAGCCTCAACGTACGACCTATCGTAATCACCGATGACCAAACCATCCGGTTGGAAGTGGAAAGCAGGTCGCACAACTTCCTGCTTTCAGTTGACGGACGAAGCGAAAGCATCCATCAGGGAGTGACGTTATGCGTGCGTCGCGCCCCCTACGACGTGAAGGTTGTGAAACGTTCGCAACAAATGTTTTTTGAGACACTACGAAACAAGATGATGTGGGGCGCAGACAACCGATAAAGTAATTACCCTAAACAAGAACAAGATGATATACGTTTTTTTGGCCAACGGATTTGAAGAGATTGAAGCCCTGACAACCGTCGATGTGTTACGACGCGCAGGATTGGATGTGGAAACCATTTCGATAAGCGACACACAGAATGTACTTGGTGCACACGGAATCAGCGTGCAAACCGACGGATTATTTGACAACATGCAACCAGAAAAGGCACAGATGCTGGTACTGCCAGGAGGAATGCCCGGAGCCTCGAACTTGGATGCTCACAAGAAATTGGGAATGCTTATCGAGGAGTTTGCCCATGCGAAAAAGCCTTTGGCTGCCATTTGCGCCGCCCCTTTTGTATTAGGCAAGCGAGACATACTGAATGGATGCCGAGCAACATGCTACCCTGGCTTTGAGCATCAATTGAAGGGCGCGACCTATACCGCCTCACAAGTAGAACAACAAGGAAACATCATCACAGCCAAAGGGCCTGGAGCCGCCATGGATTTTGCTTTTGCCATTGTTGAATTTTTCTGCGGAGAAAAGAAGGTACATGAATTGAAAGCCGGCATGATGGTGGTTGGATAAACACTATGTTTGATTTACGTACACGCGACATCCAATACATTTCAGGCGTTGGACCCAATCGGGCCAAGCTGCTGAAAAACGAGCTTCACATAGAATCTGTGTACGATTTACTGCATTATTTTCCTTACAAATACATTGATAGGAGCAGAGTCTATTCCATAGCCGAAATCGACGGGAACATGCCATACATACAACTAATGGGTGAAATCCTAAGTTTCGAGACAATCGGAGAAGGTAGGCACTCCCGGTTAGTGGGACACTTCTCCGACAAGACGGGTGTCGTTGATCTGGTATGGTTCCAAGGTGCAAAATGGATTTTGCAAACCTACAAGCTCCATGAGCCGTACATCATATTCGGCAAGCCTTCGGTGTTTAGCGGCCGGATAAACGTACCCCATCCTGACATTGACAAGGCCAACGATCTGACCCTTTCACAGATGGGGCTACAGCCCTACTACAACACCACAGAGCGTATGAAGAGCCATGGGCTGAAATCGGCCGTCCTCTCGAAAATCATACAGAACGCCTTGGAATCACTTCAATCTCCTTTTGAGGAAACACTGGCCAACAACATCCTTGCAGAAAACTTTTTAATGGGATCCGACGAGGCAATGCGCGTGATTCATGCGCCACACCATCCGGAAAAACTTCGACGTGCACAATACAGGCTGAAATTCGAAGAACTGTTTTACCTGCAACTGAACATCTTACGATATGTGAAAAATCGCCAGACAAAATTCCGTGGTACCCAAATCCATAAGGTCGGCGACAAATTCAACGACTTCTACGAGAACAATCTTCCTTTCAGACTTACCAACGCCCAACAACGTGCCATCAAGGACGTTTATAGGGACATGTGTAGCGGAAGACAAATGAACAGATTATTACAAGGAGACGTAGGAAGTGGGAAAACCCTCGTTGCGCTAATGTGCATGTTGATAGCTGTGGGCAATGGGTATCAAGCTTGCATGATGGCCCCAACTGAGATCCTGGCACAACAGCATCTCGAAACCCTCCGAGGGCAACTGTTCGGAATGAATGTCAGGGTGGAGATTCTCACGGGAAGCGTAAAAGGGAACAAGCGTGAAGAAACGATCACAGCCTTACAACTGGGAGAAATCGACATCCTCATTGGAACTCATGCCGTGCTGGAAGATTCCGTGAATTTCGCACATCTGGGAATGGTAGTAATCGACGAGCAACACAGATTTGGAGTGGCGCAACGTGCACGGCTATGGAGCAAAAGCGACAATCCACCCCATGTGTTGGTAATGACCGCGACTCCCATACCCCGCACCCTCGCAATGACCGTCTATGGCGACTTGGATGTGAGCGTCATCGACGAACTGCCTCCCGGACGAAAACCTATTCAGACCGTCCTACAATTCGACACACAACGTTCGTCACTCTACATTACCATCCGGCGACAGATCGAGTCTGGAAGACAAGTGTATGTGGTTTTCCCATTGATAGAAGAGAGCGAGAAATCAGATTTACGCAATCTCGAACAAGGTTACCAAGAACTAAGGTCCGCTTTCTCGGATTACCGTGTCAGTAAAGTACACGGGAAAATGAAAGCAAAAGAAAAAGATGCAGAAATGCAACGGTTCATAAGTGGACAAACACAAATTCTCGTTGCTACAACCGTGATTGAGGTGGGAGTGAATGTACCCAATGCATCGGTAATGGTAATCATGAATGCCGAACGATTCGGATTGGCACAGCTCCACCAACTGCGTGGAAGAGTTGGACGTGGTTCAGAACAATCCCTATGCGTGCTAGTGGCCTCATATAAGCTTTCCAAAGAAACCAAGCAACGACTGAACATAATGGTAGAGACAAACGACGGATTTGAAATAGCGGAAGCCGATCTCAAGCTACGAGGACCTGGCGATTTGGAAGGAACACAACAAAGCGGCGTGGCATTCGACTTGAAAATAGCGAACGTGGTGCAAGACAGCCAACTAATGCAGCATACCCGAGAAGTAGCATCAAAAGTGCTACAAGAAGACCCAAAAGAAAACGACCCCAAATATGCAAAAATGTGGCAAGAATTGCAGAATTTGCGCAAGACTAATGTTAATTGGTCGGCAATTTCGTAAAAAAAACGAAAAAAACCTTGCTTTTTCTTTTCGTTTTCTATGAAATAATATAATTTTGCAGCAGTTAGTGAAAAAAGCATGATTGGAAAGACAATAAAAACAGGTTTATTCGCAATTGCCACATTGATGTGTGTGCCTTCCCAAGGACAGGATTTATTAGCCCGTCAGGCTCCGATTGACATCAAGATGAAAGCGATTGATTCACTAAAGCAATTGCATCAGGTTATTTTTGAATCAGGTGAAAACCCAGCCAACGACCTATATACAGATTGGGAAAACAAACAAATAGGGAGAGTAAAAGGCATTGCCATGCCCGACTCGTTTGTGATAGACATGCAAGGTTTTGCCATGCCATCCTCAAGTACAAAAATCACATCCAGGTTCGGACCAAGACGTCGCAGAATGCACTCAGGATTGGATGTCAAGGTATATGTTGGCGACACCATCCGAGCCGCGTTCTCTGGCAAAGTACGTATTGTGAGCTACGAGCGTAGAGGATGGGGCAAATATGTCCTCATTCGCCACGCCAACGGATTGGAAACATTGTATGGACATTTGTCCAAACAATTAGTGTCGGAAAATCAAGTAGTGGAAGCAGGTGAAGTTATCGGACTGGGAGGCAACACGGGTCGCTCAACGGGTTCTCATTTACATTTTGAAACACGTTTGTTAGGACAAGCCATCAATCCCGCTTTCCTGTTCAATTTTGAAAGCCAAGATGTCGTAGCAGACAAATATGTGTACTACAAGTCAAAGAAATACGACATAAAGAGAAAGTCATCCAACAAGAGCCAATATATGGATGACACTCCTGACGAGATTTTCACACAAGGACAAGTTGTTTACTATAAGATTAAGAAAGGTGACACTTTAGGACGAATTGCACGCAAACATCATACAACCGTCAAAGAATTGTGTCGCTTAAACAACATCAAAGAAACAACAATGATTCGTGATGGGAAAGTCCTAAGAATTTCATAAGACAATGCAGGATACCAATCAGCAGTTTGAACACATCATTGCTGAATGTCGTGGCATCTTTGAGCAAAAGCTTCACGATTATGGTTCAGCTTGGCGTATTCTACGCCCTTCATCTGTAACAGACCAAATTCTCATCAAAGCGAACCGCATTCGTAGCATAGAGGTTACAGGAATAACACTTGTAAATGAAGGAATTGCCACAGAATTCATGGCCATTGTCAATTATGGTATTATAGCTCTCATACAATTAGAACTGGGATATTCAGAAAAAGGATACGACCTGACCATAGAGCAGGCTCTACAATACTATGACAAATATTCCCATTCGGCATTGGAACTCATGAAGGCAAAAAATCACGATTATGGTGAGGCATGGCGTGCGATGCGTATCAGTTCCTATACCGATTTGATTTTAATGAAAATCTTTAGGACAAAAGGAATAGAAAACAATCATGGTATCACACTGGTATCCGAAGGTGTTGATGCCAATTATCTTGACATGATTAATTATTCCGTATTTGGGCTCATCAAGTTAGAATTTGGAGAATAAAAATTCACATAACAACAAATCACATCGTATTGTGACATTCTTGACAAACCTCTGTCGATTTCTATTGGCAGGGGTATTCGTTTTCTCCGGTCTTGTAAAAGCCAACGAAATAATCGGCACACAATACAAAATACAAGAATACTTCGTAGCATTTGGATGGAACGATGCCATTCGGTCTGACATTCCCCTTTACTTTGCCATAATGCTTTGTGTGGTAGAATTCGTATTGGGAATTCACCTGTTGTTTGGAGTATGGAAACGACTTACGACAAATATAACCTGCTTATTGTTAGCATATTTTACAGCCATAACATTTTGGATTGCCATTGACAACAAAATCTCTGACTGTGGCTGTTTTGGAGAAGTACTGACCTTGAGTAACTGGCAATCCTTCTTCAAAAATGTCATTCTACTTATCGCAGCATTCTTTATCACAACCAACACAAAAAGCCTAAAGCCACTATTTCATCCGCGAATGGCTTGGTTTACCACAATTTGGTCCTTAGTGAGTATTGTGAGTCTGATTGTATATAGTTCACGACACCTTCCTTTGATTGACACTTCTGATTATCGCATAGGCACCGACCTTAACCTCATTGATTTGCCAATGCATAATTTTTATTTATATTCAACCGATGAAGAGACCGACATGACAGACTCCATTGTCGGTGACAAAAACTACACATTCCTAATGATTTCCAATCAATTGTCGTTGGCGAGCGATGATGACATAGACCTAATAAACGAGTTATATGACTACTGCAAAGCCAAGAATTATGGCTTTTACGCAGTAACAGCCTCAACCGCAGTTGACAAAGATAGATGGGAAAAACAAACTGGCGCTGACTATCCATTTCTGGAAAGCGATGACACCATGTTGCGCACCTTGATACGGGCAAATCCTGGCTTGCTATTACTAAAAGATGGTGTTATCATAGAAAAATTCGGCTTAGTCGATTGGCCCGATCTTTCTGCATACCCTTCGACCATCGAACTCCAAGCAGAAATGATTCACAATAAGAAACTGTCATGGATAAAAGCATTAGGCTGGTATTTACTGCCTTTTGCCCTAATATTTTTACTCGGTTGGAGAAACAAACTGAAAACAAATAAAAACAACCCTAAAAAAGAAAAGAAATGAGAAAAAACATTGTTGCAGGAAACTGGAAAATGAACAAAAACCTTCAGGAAGGTATTGCATTAGCAAAAGAGTTGAACGATGCATTGACTGCCGACAAGCCCAATTGTGACGTGGTGATTTGTACTCCATTCATTCATTTGGCCTCAGTTACGCCTCTGGTTGATAAAGCAATCATTGGAGTAGGTGCGGAAAACTGTGCAGACAAAGTATCTGGAGCTTTCACTGGTGAAGTTTCAGCAGAGATGGTAGTTTCCACAGGTGCGCAATATGTAATTCTGGGACACTCAGAACGTCGTGCCTACTATCACGAAACTGTTGAAATTCTCGAAGAAAAGGTGAAATTGGCCCTGGCAAATGGATTGACTCCCATATTCTGCATTGGAGAAGTACTTGCCGAACGAGAGGCAAACCAACAAAATGCAGTAGTTGCGGCTCAGTTGGCTTCTGTATTTTCTTTGAGCGCTGAGGATTTCGGCAAGATTATTCTGGCCTACGAACCCGTTTGGGCTATCGGTACAGGAAAGACAGCCACACCCGCACAAGCCCAAGAAATTCATGCTTACATTCGTTCACTGATCGTTGAGAAGTATGGGAAGGATGTTGCCGAAAACACTTCGATCCTTTATGGAGGCAGCTGCAAGCCAAGCAATGCAAAAGAATTATTTGCGAATGCCGATGTTGATGGCGGTTTGATAGGTGGTGCAGCTTTGAAATGTGCTGATTTCAAAGGCATCATTGATGCATTCAAATAATCTGCTTCAAAACAGTTAAGGTGGGCCACAGCCTGCCATGTCATTTACGACCAACAAATGGGCCTACCTTAATTAATAAACTCACAAGGGAGGCAGCCAAGCGAAAGTTTAATGCCTCTCATTTTTCAATACTGTTCATGATGATTAGACACCTTATTATATTATTACTCCTGAGTTGTGCCACAAATGTATTGGCACAAAAAAACATCGTTGAATCGTTACAAATGCCTGTCAAAGGACTTGGGAATATCAATATTCATCAAGACGAAAGCATCACCGAACAACTTGGCAATATTTATATTCTGGGGTCACAACAAGAAGTGAAGAAGACGCGAGGCTATCGCGTACAAGTCTATGCAGGCAACAATTCCAGAGTAGCTCGAAACGAAGCTTTCAAAATAGAGACATTGATCAAGACAGAATTTCCAGATTTGCCGGTTTACACTTATTTTCAGCCACCTCGCTGGTTATGTAGGGTAGGAAATTTCAGAAGCATTGAAGAAGCAGATCGAGCAAAACGATTGCTAAAATCGCATAAGAACATCAAGGAAGTGTCTGTAGTGCTCGATCAGATCAACATTTCTTTCGACAAGGATTGACGTTCCAAATCACCAAGTATCCGTTTGCGACAAAGGAGGGAGTCATGATTTCATTACTACCCTTTCCCCTGCATGTTTGGCAACTTCCTGTATTTTTTTCGATACATCCATACATTGCCTCATCACCTCACCACTTAACACAGAGTCGTTCAAGACATCGGGTTGCGACAACTTGGCACGCAATTCCTCCTGTTGGCGTTTTAAAAGAGCCAGTTTATATTCAATGAGAAGTTGTGGGATAAGTTCAGAAAGCCTATTTTCATCATTCTTACCCAGTTCCGTCATTTGTTTTTCAATTGACTCGCGTAATTTGTATCGGTCACTACACACATCAGCAGCCAAAATACTGACCGATGATTCCGGGTGGATTTGAAAAAAGTGACTTGCCACGAAATTCTCATCATGCTGATGCAACAACAAGTCTTTGAAAATTGAATCATACAACGGATTCTGGAATTTCAAGCCATCCATCTCAAACGACATATTCACCACGTCAGCTACCGATAAGATCTGTCCATTTGTCTCTGCTTGAATACAAGCCCTCTCTCCATATCTAATAAGTTCGGAGATAATTTCTCGTTCCAATACAGCTATTGCAGAATGCTCCGTAATGTTTGACACAGGATTTTGATTCACATCAGCAACCGCAGGGATTGGTTGCGGATTTTCCGGCAAACTATTTTTTCCTCTTTTCTTGATACTATTATTTATGGCATTCTGTAGAATCTTCTCCTCTATCCTCAACAGTTGCGCACACTCTTTTAAGAAAACATACCGCTTTACCTCATCAGGTATCAGGCCAATACTATTCGCCATATCGGTAATTAGTTCAGCACGTTTGATTGGATCGTTTTGTGCTTCCTTCAACAATAAATTGGTCTTAAAACGAATGAAATCTTCTTCATGTCGTGCAATATAATCTTGGAACTCAGTCACACTATGTTTCCTCGAAAAGCTATCTGGATCATCACCGTCGGGAAGCAAAAGAACCTTGATGTTCATTCCCTCTGCAAGCAACATATCTATTCCACGAATACTGGCATGAATACCTGCCTCATCTCCATCATATAAAAGAGTAATATTTTCCGTAAAACGATGAAGGAGTTTTATTTGCTGTTGTGAAAGAGCCGTACCAGAATTAGCCACGACATTCTCCAACCCACACTGGTGCATGGCAATGACATCTGTATAGCCTTCGACCATATAGACGCAATCTTTCTTTACAATAGCTTGTTTCCCCTGCCAAATTCCAAAAAGTTCACGTCCCTTGGTATAAATTTCCGATTCGGGTGAGTTGATGTATTTCTGATTGACCCCTTTTGTACGGCTGTCCAACACACGCCCTCCAAAAGCGACGACCTTCCCACCCACATTGAACCATGGGAAAATGACACGCCCCCAAAAACGATCATGCAACATTTGGTCGCTTTCACGTTCGTAACACAATCCCGCTTTTAACAAATAGTCCTTTTGATAACCATTCTGTATGGCAGCCTTTGCAAACCCATCAGGAGCATTTGTGGAAAATCCCAGCTTGAATTTATCAATGATGTCATCGCGAATACCACGTTGACGAAAATATTGCATGCCAATATTTTTCCCATCCATGTGGTTATGGAGAATATTTTGGAAATATTGACATGCAAATTCATTCACCAAAAAAAGACTTTCACGAATAGTCTGTGTTTCACGTTCTTCTGAAGTAAGTTCACGTTCCTTTATCTCAATGTGATATTTCTTAGCCAACCATTTCAATGCATCGGGATAGCCCAATTGCTCATGTTCCATGATGAAATGGACAACATTCCCACCTTTTCCACAAGCGAAGCACTTGCATAACCCCTTAGATGGAGACACATAGAAAGAAGGTGTCTTGTCATCGTGAAATGGACAAAGTCCCACATAATTCACACCACGCTTCCTTAACGACACAAAATCCGATACGACATCTTCAATATGTGCCGCTTCCATGATTCGTTCAATCGTAGCCCTATCGATCATTGCTCCTTAATTTCTTAAGAATCACTCTAAATAGGCTTTTTGCAACGCGAGTTTATCCGCATCAGTCAAACACAAGACATCGCGAAGGAAATTGTCCATCGAACCATATTTTTGCTCCAGACTGTCCAACGCATTCGAAAAATATTTTGGATTGACACTAATAAACGTTCGAATCACCTCTTTTTCCTCCTCAGTATTAACCAACGAAACATAGCGATCCAATTCATTGGCATAATAATCTGCCGACGCATTATAATCAGCCATAATCAAAGTGCGGTCAGCACCTAATGCCGCAAGCAGTAAAGCCGATCCCAGACCAGTCCTATCTTTACCTTGTGAACAATGCCAGTAAATGGCTCCCCCATTAGAATTGACGATGGTTTGCAAGAAGGATGCGTATTGCAGTTGCGTGTATTCATTATGTACCATGTCAAGATACATACTGGCTGCTATCTTTTGGACCTCAAGTCTATGCGCATTCCTTACCAACCATCGGCCCAAATCAAGATAGGCTTCAAGTGGAAGTACTGTATTTGCGGGAGTTTCGGCAAACTCATCAAACGCAGGCAACCATATTTGGTTAGCGCCCATCAACATTTTGTCCGGATGACGTTTTGTCTCATACATTGTACGGAAATCAAAAACATACATTATCTGCCATTTACGAAGTTGCTCCATATCGCGTTCAGATGCATTTGACAAAGAGCCACCACGAAATAACTTTTTACGACAGATAACCCTCCCGTCTGGCAGACGATAGCCTCCCAGTTCTCTAAAGTTGACGACACTGTCCAAATTCGCTTTCATGCAGCTGGGTTGAACAGTAGGATTTGTCACAGTATCTTGATAATATTGGAAAATCCTGTTATATCAAATACCTCCTTCACCTGTGGACGCATTTCCTTCATCACCAACGACCCGCCTTTAGACATGACTGATTTCTGAAGCATCAAAAACATACGTAATCCAAGGCTTGAAGTGTATTCCAAATTCGTACAATCTAATGTAATATCAGGATTAGGATCTTCCATAAGAGGCACTATATCCTGCTGGAACTTCTCTGCATTCGTAGTATCAATGCGACCAGTAAGTGAAACAAAGGTCTTTCCGCCTTCTTTACTAATTGTAACTTCCATATTTTGTCTGTTTAAAAATGTTATGATTATTATTCTTTTTTCCCCCCAAACACATATTCCAAATGGCGAACAAACTCTTCATATGCGTCTGTACCTGACAGGTCACTCAACGAATCGGCCAATCCGCGATAATGCCATTCGTGATCAGCACGTCCACCAGGAGCATGGAACAGGTTCCACAATCTGTCACCATCACGACGATAGTCACGCATGATTGCACGCATATTTGACAATTTATCACCCATAGCCACAATCTTCGAATCAAGTGGAGCACTCTTCAACCGATTGATTGCAGCCAACTTACGGCTCCGCCAACTGTCCTGTTCACATTGGTTCGGTACTACCCCATCAGACTCGTTATCAACAACACCAGCAACTCTATCACCAAATTCCTTACGAATCTGTTCTAACGTCACATCCGTGTCTTCCACCGTATCATGCAGAGCCGCCGCAGCCAGCAGTTCCGGGTCGTTAGTCATTGAAGCCACAATCTCCATGGCCTCAAGTACATGAATAACATAGGGAAATCCCTTACCACGACGTTCGGTATTTGCATGGGCATCTACCGCAAATTTAATGGCCTTATCGACCAAGGCTGTATCCAAATACTTATTTGCCATTTTGTTATATGATTTTATGTGATTTTCATAAACGGCAACTGACGTGCACAATTCATTACACGCTGTGCACGCGCCAAATTATTAGGACTATGTCCATTCAGCCGGTTGAACATGTGCACCAACCCTTGTTCGCCACCACCATTCTTCAAAATCTGAACAACCAACAAATCCTGTATCGCAACAGTTGAACTAATAATATCCAAATCTGTATTACCTATCTGATACACAGCGAACTGAAAAGCTTCTTCCGTACAAGATTTGCGCATTTTCTCCACATCGCCAAGCGTGCGGAATCCAAGATATTTCAACACCTGCAAATATGGTATTTGAGACGATTCGTGTATTTCCGCCTGATTGATGGCAGCAATTCTTTTCACCAGACCATCAAAAGGTTTGAGTTGCAAATAACTTCGGAACGTATCTCCATTCAAAGGAACATCCTCGAAATTACCATCACAAACCAACTGTTCTACCTGACGGCGATAATTGTTGATTGCAGTTCGAATTTGGCTGAACTGTGAATCTGCCAGTTCAAGCATGCCTGCCAAGCAATTGAGCGATCGTAGATATTCACGAGGAACTTCTACTCCTGTTTTATAACCCGTATCATGATTTAACGTTGCCCACACATGCTGTAACGCCGTTCGCATCTGTATTTCAAACCGGACCTCATTAATCATACCACACTGGGAATCCGAATAAAGCGACTTGGGAATTTTACAGATATAATGCAAAGAATTGTAGCCAAAGCTATCCAATTCATGCATCTTACGCTTATCTACACTACACTCCTTATCCAATTCAAATGTCTTCTCCATCAAGGCAGCAATCTTATCCACGTCATCAGTGTAGAAAGCGATGATACGAGCCCCGACAATATCGGTCAAATCGCTGAGCGAAGTATATTTATCTCCCTTCAATTCAAGTTTGCCAGCCAAACTCTCCTCGGTCTTCACGCGTGCCTCTACCGCAGTCACATACAATCCGATTTCACTAAGCCTCTGATTGATTATATCAAGAACCAACTGCCTGATCTTCTGAAAGACAGAATACCTCTCCCTGTATTCTTCCAGAATCATGGTACAATGAAGATCCAAGCCATATTTATCCAAATTATCCTCCATGTCAATGCATCATAGTTTATAATTCAAAGGTTTAAGTTTAGGGAAATTGAATACGATGGCTACCGACACACCCACAATCAACAATAACGGATAGTACATATAAGGCAACATGCTTATGGTAGATATGCCAGCGAACGATGCCGCAGCAAGCAAATGTGTGCTATAGGGTAACAATTCCTGCACAATGCATGAACTTGTATCGAGCAAGCTGGCAGCTCTTCGAGGATCCACCCCATATTTCTTACTGATTTCTTTCACAATGTCAGCCACTGTCAGTATTGAGACCGTATTATTTGCCGTACTGGCACACACGAGTCCAGTAAGTATGGCTATGGAAGCTTCTGCTGTACGTCTTCCTCGGATAAA
Organism: Bacteroides sp. UBA1773; assembly: GCA_002315285.1. GTDB lineage: Bacteria > Bacteroidota > Bacteroidia > Bacteroidales > Bacteroidaceae > DCGR01. Next base: position 18,482 of record DCGR01000003.1, read on the forward strand.
ACGCATACAGCCAGACACAATGAAATCTATTCCCCCATTATGTTTCATCAAACAAATCAAGCCAGAGGCCAACAATATGATAGCAATCATGGGTGCCATTACACTTATGCCGGCATCCACGGCATGTAACCATCCACCAAAATCAAAACAACCCATCAAAAGCCCCATTACCCCTGACAACAACGTACCGAACAGCAAAGCCATCATCACATCCACACCACAAATCGACATGCACATTACAATCACATAAGGTAGGACTTTCCAATAATTCACATTCACTGAATCCTGTGTCACCATATACAATCCTTGTCCCTGATAGACAAACAGCAACAACACCACAAAAGCAACAGGAAGCACTATCAAAAAATTCACACGAAACTTATCCTTTAACGAACACCCTTGACTATTAGTAGCCAATATCGTAGTATCGGAAATAAACGACAAATTATCGCCAAACATGGCTCCACATACCACCACTGCACACATCAGAGCCATGTTTCCTCCCACATTCTCCGCAACACCTACAGCCAACGGGCACAAAGCCACTATGGAACCCATGCCAGAGCCTGTGGCCATAGAGATGAAACAACCCGCAATAAAAATACTGGCGTAGACAATTTGAGCCGGCAGAAATGTCAATATGAAATTCACCGTTTCCTGAATACAACCCATCTCTTGGGCCGAAGAAGCAAATGCTCCCGCCAGCACAAAAATCCAAATTATATACATCAAGCGCGAAGATCCAGCTCCCTTACAATATAATCTTATCCTTTCCTTATAAGGAATATCCCAAGTGGTTACAATAGCATATACCGATGATATCAAGAACATTACCGCGATAGGAACTTTCGACAAATCACCAATCAAAAATGCCGATCCCATATAAAGCAACAAAAAGAAGAAAAGAGGACTGATACCCAATACCCGTTTCCACATCATCGTATTTTTTGCTTTCTCTTGCATGCCCTGCATCTTATCTCAAAATTCGGTCACAAAGTTAATCAATAAAACCATTCAAGTTTCGCAAGTTAACGAA
>DCGR01000024.1:0-4428 GCA_002315285.1 Bacteroides sp. UBA1773
CCTTACACGGCCTGAATAGTTACCTATTGAATCTGTTTCTGAGAAAAATGTTCATAAATGAAAATTTTTGCAAAGGTAAAGTTAATAATCATTTTCGGAAAACCGTTTGCTGAAAAAAAAGGATGGTTGGCTGAATAGATTGCGTACATTCCAATTAATTGCTGACTTTTGTGCCTGAAAAACAAACATAAAATACAAGAATGTGATGAAAAGAACTTATTTGACATTGCTTTTGGTCTGTTCATATTTGATGAGCTGCCAAACGAACTTGACAAGTCCCATGCAGGATTTCAACCCCGAGGAAAGGGGAAACTATCAAGATAACACCAATGGCAACAACACGGTGACGGAAGATGACACTACCGACGTTCCCGACACGGGCACTACAGAAGAGGATGCTCTGAAAGAGGACAACATCGACAATACATCGTTCGACAGAAGCATCTACATCGTGTTCTCCACATCGGGCAATGCCACTGTGACCGGACACGGCAGCACGCAACAGGTGAGCATATCGGGCAACGAAGTGACAATCAACAATGAGGGCGACGAAAAAGTGAGGTATGAGCTGAGTGGCACCACCAACGATGGCTATTTCAAACTATACAGTTCAAAAAAGCAAGCCATTGTGCTCAACAACGTGAGCATTGCCAATCCCAAAGGTGCTGCCATCAACAACCAAAGCCACAAACGCACTTTCGTGGTGGTGACAGCATCGAACACGCTGGCCGATGGCTCCGTGAACCAGACAGGCGACTACCCCGACCAAAGCCTTGCAGAGGATGAGGACATGAAAGCCGCATTCTTCAGCGAAGGACAGCTGACATTCAGCGGGACGGGGTCGCTGTTGGTGACTGCATCTGGCAAGTCGGGTATCACCAGCGATGACTACGTGAGCTTTCTGGGATTGCAACAGGTGGAGGTGAGCGCATCGAACGGACACGGCGTACGGGGCAACGATGCTGTGAGGGTGTACGACGGAACGCTCTCCATCCATGTGTCGGGTACGGCCAAGAAAGGAATCTCGACCGATGGCAGCGCCTACTTTGCCGGAGGGACAACCACCATCCAGACTACCGGTTCGGCAGGGACAGTGGATGGAGAACTTACCGGAGTGGCTGGCATCAAGGCCGACAGTTGTGTGTTGGTGAAGGGTGGCACCATTACCATCAGCTCTACAGGAAAGGGGGCCAAGGGAATAAACTGCGATGGTGAGGGTTACTTCATAGGCGGTACTGTGAACGTCACCACTACCGGTGCCAACTATGGGACAAGCAACAACATGGGCATGGGCAAAAGCGACAACAGCAACTCCGTTTCGTCGAAAGGCATCAAATTTGATGGCGACCTTTACCTTGCAGGTACCGACATGACAGTAAAGTGCAGTGCTCATGAAGGCATAGAGTCGAAGAAATCCATTGTCATCAAGGGTGGACAGATTTACAGCCATTCCTCCGACGATGCCATCAACTCCGGCTCCACAATGTCGATACGAGGAGGCATCGTGGAAGCCTTCTCCACGGGAAACGATGGCCTTGACAGCAACGGCAACCTATATATAAAAGGTGGCGTGGTCTATGCCGTGGGCTGTGGCAATCCGGAGGTGGCCGTCGATGCCAACACGGAACAAGGTTATCGCTTTTATCTCACAGGTGGGACGTTGATCGCCTTTGGCGGCATCGAATCGGGATCTTCGCTAAGTCAGGCTGTGGTATCGGCCAACTACAACAGGAACACGCAGTATGCCCTTTGTTCGGGTGAGACGCTGCTATGTGCCTTCAAGGCCCCGGCATCGGGCGGATCGGGACTGCTGGTGTCGCATCCTTCCCTGCAAAACGGTAGCAGCTATCCGCTCTATTCGAATGTGACGACAAGCGGAGGAACGACCTATTTTGACACATTCACCACCGATGCATCCGTGACAGGAGGCTCATCGACGACATTGCAGGCAAGTACATCGTACAACAGCGGCATGAACGGAGGTGGAGGCAACCAACCTGGCGGCGGTCATTGGGGATGGTAAGGACAAGCACACACGAAAATCATGATGAAAGAATTGCTGACATTCGCACTGCTGCTGGCATGGCTGCATGGCATGGCACAGGAAGCGACACCGACACTGAACAAGAAGAATCTGGTGGTAAAGGAATGGAACACCGATGTGCGTACCAATGCAAGATTCCTTGACCATGTGACCACCTACGACCAACATGGACGGAAGGTAAAAGAGGAAGAATACTCCATGGCCGGCCTACAATGGAGCAAATGTTTCGAATATCAGGCCGACGGCAGACTGTTGCGAGAACTCACCTACAATGGGAAAGGGAAGTTGGACAACATACAAAAGTTCGAATTCAACGAATATGGCCGTAAGCGCATCACCTACACCTATACTCCCAAAGGCAAACTGGTGAAAACCAAGACCTACGAATACATCATCAACAATGAATGACAACGAGCTGCTTGCATGCTTTCCCATAATCCGTCTGGATGAGATGGAAGGCATCAGACTGATGGACCGTCAAGACTCGAAATACCTGACAGACGAGCGCACCGTGCGACTCCTATTGCACGACGCACTCGATGCGGGGTACATGGTGTTCGAAGCGGATGGAGTGCGATGCTTCAGCTACGACACTCTCTACTACGACACGCCATCGCTGCAACTGTATCTCATGCACCACAACTGCCGACTGACAAGGCAGAAGATACGTACCCGCATCTATGTAGATGCCGACAAGGCTTTTGTGGAAGTGAAACAGAAAAACAATCACGGACGAACCGCAAAGCAACGCATGGGCATTCCAGTGGAGTCGTTCGGGAAATGTGTCGATCTGCCCACTGTAACAGAATGGCTTGCCAATCGTTCGTGGTTCGAGGCAAGCCTGCTCTCACCATCGGTGGAGACTTTGTTCCGACGCATCACCCTGGTCAATGCATCGCGGACGGAACGTGTCACCATCGACCAATACATCGGCTTCCAAAACATCCGGACCTCGCGGTCGGCCTCGTTGGGCCAGGCAGCCATTGTGGAACTGAAACAAGACGGACGCTACGAAAGCCAGATGAAAGACATATTGCTGCACCGGAGGGTGAAAAGAGCCCACATAAGCAAATATTGCATGGGGGTGACACTCACCGACTCGGCCATCAAAAGCAATCACTTCAGACAGAAGGCAAGGATGATTGCCAAGCTATGTCATGGTGAACAGACAACCATTGCATGTCAATCCCTGGCCACAATCGACCAATCACAACCCACATTCTCCAACCTCTCAAAAATCGTATGAAAATGTCATCTATCGACCCCTCTGACGCTGTCATCAACGACAGCGAGCTAATCGACATCCAACACTTGTCGGACGCTGTGCTATCCACATCGCAAAACCTGACGGAACTGTTTGTGAAATTCTTTGTCAACCTATTGGTGTGCTGGACATTGGTACATTGCTTCTACTATCGCAAAAGCCATCGGCAAGACTATTACTTCACCTTCCTGACCTTCTCCTCGGCCATGCTTCTGCTGCTCTACATGATGGGCAACGTGGAAGTGGGAGTAGGCTTGACCTTGGGATTGTTTGCCATTTTCGGGATCATACGTTACCGCACCGAGACCATTCCCATCCACGAAATGACCTACCTGTTTGTGATCATAGCCTTGGCTGCCGTAAACGGGCTGGCGCCAGTGTTCCAACTCACCAATGTGGAAAGCGCAAATCCGTCTTATGAGCTCTCGACTGGCAGCATACTGATCATGGTCATATCCAACCTACTGGCAATATGCCTCATCGGCATCCTGGAAACCGAACGGCTGGTGCACCCCACTGCTTCCAAACTCATACTCTACGACAAGATAGACCTGATAACTCCTGAGCGCAGGTCTGAACTGATCCGCGACATCAAGCAACGCACTGGCATAGAGGCGACGCACGTGGAAATAGGACACATCGACTTGCTGAAAGACGCTGCCTTCATCAAGATTTACTACTCTCCGCAAAAGGGGGAGACGAACACGATTGCTGACATCACAAAACTCAAACAACCCGCATGACAGGAATGAAACGATTTCTCTTCACACTTGCCGTACTTGGCCTTTCGACCAACATATTCGCACAAGATACCGAACTGCGCACAAGCACCTCCTTGGAGGCCGACTGGAAACTGCGCAAGCGGATGCACCTTACCGCCGCATACGAGCTGCGCACGAATGACAGACTGAAGGGTGTGGAACGCAACCAGTTATCGACAGGCTTGACGTACAAATGCAACAACACCTTCCGAGTAGGTATCGGGTATCACTACATAGGGCACTACGACAAAGAGTGTAGCTTGAAACCCCGACACCGTGTTGCCGCCGACCTGCAGGCTACACTTTATGGCGGGTTCTGGCAATTCTCGCTGAAAGAACGGCTACAGCTCACACATGCC
>DCGR01000024.1:4440-9778 GCA_002315285.1 Bacteroides sp. UBA1773
TTACGACTTGAACCCCTACCAGCAAACCCGCAACCTCGTGGCGCTGAAATCACGCCTGAAAGTGGCCTACACAAAGCCAATCCATTGGAAGCCGTACGCTTCGGCCGAACTACGCTGCGTGCTGAACGCGCCCCATGGCAGTGCCACATACGACGACACATCGGGCACCTACACCGACTATGTGTTCCACGGCCATAACGATGTCTATATGAACAGGGTAAGACTAACGATAGGTACCACATGGAAACTGACACGGCAGCACGCTATCGACCTGCAGGCGATGGCCGACTGGTGCCACGACCGCGACATCGACACCAACAAACAGGGCACACGGCTCAAATCCATGGAGTGGCATGACTCCTGGTGTCTGTGGTTGGCAACAGCCTACAAATTCTCATTCTGATGGCGATGAACGCTACAAGAAATGGAGGAATAGCGTGACGATGGTGGTGTTGATGATATCGACAAACATGCTGCCCACGACCGGAATGATGAGAAACGGAAGCGGGGAATAACGGTATTTGCCACACACGGTCGACAGATTGGCCATGGCATTCGGGGTGGCTCCGAGGCCAAAGCCACACATCCCGCTCACCAATAAGGCGGCGTCGTAATCGCGGCCAAGCAATGGGAAAGCCACAAAGACGGCGAACATGGCCATGAGCAACACCTCGGCAAAAAGCATGGAGGTGAGGGGAATGGCCAACGAGGCAAGTTCCCACAAACGGAGCGACACCATGGCCATGCTGATGAACAGCACAAGCGAAAGGTTGCCCACCATGGAGACAGTGCGCATTTCAATCCGTGGACACCAGCCGATGCCCTCAGAGCAGTTGCGCATGAGGGCGGCCACCAGAAGCGTGCCGAAATAGGTTGGGAAAGTGATGGACGTAAGCGAGAGACATTTGCTCACGATGATGCCAAGGGCTATGGCCAGAAATATCTGGAAAACAGCTTTTGCCATCGAATCCAACATTTCGGAACTGGCCACATCGAACTTGTCGCGACATTCGAAATAGGTTTCTTCCCCAGTGGGAACCGACAACGGCTTGGAGGAAGAGCCGTCAGGCTGGCAGAGCTTATGGATGCGGATAAGACGTTCGCCCAACGGACCACCCAGCAACGACCCTGCCACGAGTCCGAAAGTGGCTGAAGCCATGGTGAACGAGGAGGCTCCATCGATTCCCAGACTCTCGAGCAACGGACTGAAACCTCCTGCCGTGCCATGTCCTCCGACCATGGGTATGGATCCTGCCACCATTCCGAAAACGGGTGGCAGCGACAGGCCACATGCGATGCCCACGCTCACCACGTTTTGCAACACCACGAGCAGCACCAACAGCACAAGCATCACTAACAGCAGCTTGCCTCCCCGGCGTATCGACCGGAAATCGGCCTCAAAGCCTACGGTAGCGAAGAACACCATCATGCAGATGTCCTTCAGCGTGCCATCGAACGAAAGTTCAATGGAGCAACATGTGCGAAGCACCAGAAACGCAAGTGCAAAAATGATGCCTCCCGATACGGGAACAGGTATGCAGAAACGTCGAAGAAAGCCTACCCTGCCAGTAAGATACCTACCCAAGAGCAGCGCCACGACACCTATGCCCATGGTCTGATACATGTCCAATGCGAAATGCGTCATTATATTACCTTTCACGAAACCATTCGACCTTTCACAACACCCTCACAACAAATGGCAAGACGGCAGACCGGTTGTCATCGCAGTGCTGCCAACGCTTCCTTGATGCGGCGCATGGCCTCCACGATGTTCTCATCGCTGGTGGCATAGCTCATGCGGAAACACTCGGGAGCGCCAAACGAGGTGCCGCCTACGCAAGCCACATGAGCCACTTCGAGCAGATACATGGCCAGTTCGTCGGCATTGGCCACAAGGCGGCCATCGGCTTGCTTGCCATAGAAGCTGTCGCACTTGGGAAACAGATAGAAAGCCCCCTGCGGATGATTCACCTCCAGTCCGGGAATGTCCTTCGCCAACTTCTCGATGAGGTTGCGGCGGCGTTCGAAAGCCTTCCTCATTTCCTCCACCGGCTCCTGCGGACCCAGATAAGCCGCCTCCGCTGCCTTTTGCGACACCGAGCAAGCCCCTGAGGTGTATTGTCCCTGCAACTTATTGGCTGCCTTGATGAGCCATTCCGGACCTGCAGCGAAACCAATTCGCCAGCCGGTCATGGCATAGGCTTTCGACACACCATTGATGATGACCACCCGATCGCGCACTTCCTCACACTGGGCGATGCTTTCGTGATGACCTACATAATTGATGTGTTCGTAGATCTCGTCGGCAATGACATACACCTGTGGATGGCGCGCCAGCACCGTGGCCAGTGCCTTCAACTCGTCCTTGCCGTAAACCGATCCAGTGGGATTGGAAGGCGAGCACAGGATGAGAGCCTTGGTTTTTTCGGTGATGTGGCTTTCGAGCTGTTCGCCCGTGATCTTGAAATCCTGGTCGATACCTGCATGGACTATCACGGGAGTCCCATCGGCCATCTTCACCATCTCAGGGTAGCTCACCCAATAGGGAGCAGGCACAATCACTTCATCGCCCGGGTTCACCAATGTCATGACCACATTGCACACACATTGCTTGGCTCCATTCGACACGCTAATCTGTGTGGGCGCATAGTCAAGTCCGTTCTCAGCCCTCAGCTTTGCCACAATGGCATTGCGCAAGGCCGGATAGCCTGGCACTGGTGAATAACGCGAGAAGTTTTCGTCGATGGCACGTTTGGCTGCCTCCTTTATGTGGTCAGGTGTATTGAAATCGGGTTCTCCCACGCTCATGTTAATCACATCAATGCCCTGAGCTTTGAGTTCGCTACTCTTCTGCGACATGGCCAATGTGGCCGATGGCGACAGACGATTGATTCTGTCCGATAAGTCCATCATGATGGTAAAAGTTGTTTGATTTGGTTATTGGTTGATATTATTCGTTTACAATCCTTATGAAGCCGTAGGCGGAAAAACCAAATGCGGAAATACAGCGCCAACCCGATGGGGACGAGCAATCCCGCCACGATTTTCATCCAACGCTGTCGGAATGGGATTTCCTGACCCTCGGAGGTCACTATGGGGTAGTCGTTGAGCCTGATCAGCAGTGGGTTGATTTTCGAATTGCCCAATTCCTCCACAACAGATTCCACCATGTCGTAGAGCCGGGCGGCAGGAATGGCAGTCTCCGATGGCACGAAGAACAATCGGAAATAATTCGGAACCCTCAACAGGTCGTATTGCTCCAGCAGGCTGGTGCACTGCCGTGTAAGCTCATCGATGGTGCCGCCAAGCGATGGATAATCGGGGTCTTCGATGATCACTTCCTTGCGGGTGATGTGACGTGAGGAACGTATGGCAAACATCGCGCGGAAGAACTGCAGGTAAGTCTCCTTATTGAACACGACCGAGTCGTTGTTGGATTTGTAAGTGAAGAAAGCGCCCAAAGGAGCGAGCAGCAACGTACTCATCCATGTGCCCAGCATGATGTCGATTCCTCCACTCTTGCCCAAGCGGATGGAACCCGTATCGACAATGTAGTAGAGCACAAAGATGATGACCGACATCACCACGGGCAAGCCCAAACCGCCCTTGCGGATGATGGCTCCCAACGGCGCACCGATGAAGAAGAAGATGATGCATGCCAGCGACAGCGTGAATTTCTTGTGCCAGTCGCTACGATGTATGCGGATGTCCTCATCGGCATCGTAGGTTTCCTTGCTTTTCACTTGCCAATCGGCATCGAGTGTGTTGATTTGGCTCACCACTTCCTTCATCAGGGATTGCTTGTTGGCCACCGAATAGGTATTGAAAATGCTATCGATATTGACCGTCGAAGGGAGCATGCCCGTCTTTACCTTCATGCTGTCTTTTTGCGACAATGCCACTGAGGTATACGACACACGCTTGGCTTCTTTGAAAAGCTTGAGTCCGACACTGTCGGCCCTTGTGCTGAGTGAATCAATGGAACGACTGATGGCCGACATGCTTTTGCCATCGGAGCGGTCGCTCAGGAAAGCTCCATCCACCATGTTGAAATTGGTGTCGAAATCTATCAGGATATGTTTCTCTCTGAAAGTTTCCCTGCGATAAGGCACGTTTGAGATGGCAATGGATTGCGATTTCAGGTTTTCGAACTGTTCGCCACTATACAGATGCAGAATGAGGTTTTTCTTGTCCTCGGTCATTTCGAGTTGTCCTTCTGAAGCCCAAATCACATGTGCGTTTTCAAAACCATCTGAAAAATTGTAGATTAGCACATCGCGCAGGATGCCTGTCTGCTTGTCCTTATGCTTCACGTAAATATTATAGCCTTCAATCTCATCATAGAACACTCCCTCAGGAATGTCCAGTTCAGGGGAGGTCTGGCGCATGGACACCAACAATGTCCACAACTTGAGTTGCGCCTTGGGCGACACCACATTTTGGAAATACAAGGAAATGACGGCAAGCATCGTACAGCCCATGACCAACGGACGGATGATGCGCAGCAAAGGAATGCCTGCGGTCTTCATGGAGAGCAATTCGAATTTTTCGCCCAAGTTGCCGAAAGTCATCAGCGAGGATAGCAAAATGGCCAAAGGCAACGACAGCGGAATGAGCGTCAAGGCCGAAAGGAAAAAGAACTGTGCAAAAACGTCCATTGCCAGTCCCTTGCCTATCAATTCATCCACATACCGCCAAAGAAATTGCAGCATCAGGATGAACAGGCAGATAAAGAATGTTCCGGCAAAAAGAAGCAGGAAACTCTTTATGATGTACCAGTCTAACTTTGTTATCCGTAATCTTTTCATGAAAAGCCCAATTAGCGGCGCAAAGTTAGCACTTTTTATTTACAATCCGCCCACCCGGCGAAGTTTTTCCACATCGCTGACCCATAAATCCTGTATGTCCTCAGCCTCATCGGCAGTGGCCCAATCGGTTATCAACAATGTGAAATCGCGGGTCAGTTCATTGTAAACCATGCGGAATTCGAAATACGAGCGTTTGTCAGCCTCATCCGTCCAACGAAAACGGACATACGAATTTGTTTTGGAATGAGTGAGCACAGCCTCGCGGACATAATCCTTGTTCCAAGAAAAAGAATATTTCTTGTCGTGACAATCGACGTGATTTGCAAACCACGTCGATAGACCTGTAGGCGTACTGATCAAAGTCCAGATAGCATTGCTCGAACCCGCCTTCAGTTGAAATTCCATGGTGATTTTCTGTTTGTTCATGACCTCAAAATTATTTTCGGATTGCAATATATTACAATTAAGCGTATTTTGCAAATTTTCCACAAAAATCCAACATATTTTATATTTTTCCGCGGAAAAATATA
>DCGR01000024.1:9826-16283 GCA_002315285.1 Bacteroides sp. UBA1773
TAGCTCAGCTGGTTAGAGCGCATGATTCATAATCATGAGGTCCCCGGTTCAATCCCGGGTCCCGCTACTTGAAAACAAAGGTGTAACGCTTAATCGTGACACCTCTTTTTTTGCTGCAACAAACCTTGCAGTCCTCGGTTCTCAGCTCCCTCCATTTCGGGGGACGTTTCTGCCCCCCGATAATGTTTCTGCCCCCTGACAACGGGGGTAATGTCAGATCATGGTCTCGTTGACCTGGTTGACACCAGCTGAAAAAGATATTCCTGAAACGATTGACAGCAAATTCCACTATACCTGAACGAGTTGACAGTGGTGTCAGCAGAGCAAAGGCTGTGTCTGAGCACTGTTCGTTTCTTGGCAAGATTGGAGAGGGATCGATGCCCTCTTCAATCTTTGGATGAGCAAGGGCATTAGCCGTCGCACGTCCGTTTCTTGGTGCGACAAAGGTAACACTAAATTTTAGTTTACACCTGTTGTGTCATCTAAAAATTTCAAACAATATGCACAAGTGCAAATCGCGTCGAGAGCTATTCCACGGGGCAGGCTGGGTGGCTCTCGTCGTTTCATTTTCCGCTGTCTCAGCTGGCAGTATCGCTGGCGTGATTCCACCTTTTCGGATGGTCGCTACACTCCACCGAAGCACGGCTATTCGAATTGCAACACCTTGGCCGGATGAATGTGGGCAATGAGCTGTGAGGGAACAACGAGCATCAAGACAGATGCGGCCAATGTGCCGATGTTGAGCAAAAGCCAATGGGTGACGCCAAGTTCGATGGGGACTGCATTGACATAATAGGTGGCCGGATCAAGAGCAATGGGTTGCCATTGTTGCTGGACAAAACATGCCACAAGCCCTATGACATTTCCCCAAATCATGCCTTTGCAGACAATCAGCGTGGCAAGATGCAGGAACACGCTACGAACAGCGACATTGTCGGCTCCCAAAGCCTTCAGCGTGGCAATCATGGATGTGCGCTCAAGAATGAGGATGAGCAGACCGGCAACGACGGTGAATCCGGCTACGCCCATCATCAGGACAAGAATAATCCACACATTCATGTCGAGAAGGCGCAACCACGCAAACACGCCCGGAACAGCCTCCTCAACGGTGCAGACATAATAATCGGAATCGAGTCCGAACGCCATGGAGAGTTCATTGCGCATACGGTCTGTTTCCTCATAACGCTCGGCCGCGATCTCCATGCCGCTGGCCTGCTGCCGATCCCAATGGTTGAGACGAAGTACGGTGTGAAGGTCGGTGATGAGGAACAGTTCGTCGAACATGGTGAGATGGGTCTCATAGATGCCTGCTACCGTGAGCTGGCGAGCCTTCATGTCGGAATCGTCCACATAATAGGTCCTGATTCTGTCGCCAACCTTCAGATGAAGTTTCATGGCGAAGGTGTTGCTGATGACGACCTGATTGGAAGCCACCGTATCGGTGAACTGAGGCATGTTGCCATCAATAAGGTGTTGTTGCAAATACCGTGTGTCATAGTCGCTGCCTATGCCCTTCAGCACCATCCCGAGGAAGTCGTTGTCGGTTTTTATCATTCCAGGCTTGGTTGCAAAGCGTTGTGCATGAGCCACACCCTTCACCTGCTTGACAAGAAGAAGTGTGGAATCGGACACGTGAATGGGAGCAGCATCGAATGAATTCTGCTGATGAAGGTTTCGGACTGTGAGTTCGGCCGTCACACCTATTATCCTGTCTCTGACCTGATGTTGGAATCCTATGGCAACGGCAACCGAGAGAATCATTACGGCCAATCCAATACCTATTCCCGCTTGTGCGATGCGGATGGCAGGCCGGGAGACTCTCCTACTGTTGTCGTAGCTGCCGTACAGACGACGCGCGATATGTAGTTTCCAGTTCATGAGCCGTCAAAAAACAGAACGTTTCACCTTACATGTCGTCCTTTGATGTCGTAATACAGATCGACCATTGGCATCAAGACATTCCAAAGGGGTATCAGCAAAATGTTGACATGGGCATTCAGCACCTTGGAATTGATTTTCAGCACTACTGCCTGCATCACCCAATGGGCGAGCAACAACGATGCGGAGAAGACCATCAGACTATTGTGATGAAGCAAAACACCCATGATTATGCCTGCAATGACCAGGCAAAGAAAAAGAAGACGGCTGGCAACTTCGCAAAAGAGCCACAGCCTTCCCGCCCCCCTTAGCCTATGATTGCTTTGGGCACGATAGATCTTTTCGTTGTGCCAAGTTGTCGTGTACTTTGGGGTATCGATGTTGACAAGGCTCGAAGGGCTGATCTCTATCCTTGTGTTGTCGGGCGTGGCTATTTCGTTGACCAAGACATTGTCCTCACCACGTTCGATGTTGAGCTGGTGACTGAATCCGCCATTCGACATGAACAGGCGCTTGTGGTAAGCCATATTGGAGCCAATAGCCGAATAGGGACGATGGATGGCCGCCAAGCCCAACAAACAAAGCTGATGGAAAAACAAATCGAACTGAATGTATCTGTGCCAGAAACGACTTGAATTGGAATACTGGGCGGATCCAAGGACAACACCGGTGTCGTTGGTGAAATTGCGTGCCATCTGCCGAAGCCATTGATTGCTGGCAGGAGAGCAAGAAGGAGTGGTGAACACCAGCCAGTCGTGGTGACTGGCTTTGATGCCCATTGTGACACCCAATTTCCGATGGCTCAACTGCTTGCGCTGATCTGGCACAAAAGTGTGATACAAGTTGGAATATTGTAACCGGGTTTGGCTGAGCAACACATCCGTCTCGTAGGATGACTGGTCATACACCACTATGACTTCGAATTGCGGATAGTCTTGCTGCAGGACCAATGGAAGATTCTTCTCGAGCTTTTCGTACAAGTCGTCGGCAACAATGATGACCGAAACAGGCGGCAAATTGTCAGTGCGGTCATTGGGGGCTTGCTGTCGTGTTTTCCCATACTTGGGAAGACGGGTGAAAAAGAACAGGTAATATGCCATCTGAATGGCAAACAAGACACTGACAGGCAAAAGAAAAGCCAGAACATTCATAATCAGAATCGCTACAGGAAACAGTTTCACACGTGAATCTCGTCAGACAGGTAACTTGCAGGCAGCTGCCGGCAGTTGTAGCACGACGCCATGGCCTCGCCATAAGCGCCGGCAGAACGAATGGCAATGAAGTCGCCCCGATGAGCCTTGTTGAGCTCGGAAGCCTTTTGAAACACATCACTCGACTCACAAATAGGACCCACCACATCGTAGGTTTGCTTTGCCTCTTCGGAACTGATGTTCTCGATCTTATGATAAGCCTGATACAAAGCCGGTCGGATAAGGTCGGAAAAGCCGGCATCAAGAATGGCGAATTGCTTGATGGCGCCTTGCTTGACGAAAGTGACGCGGCTGATGAGACTTCCGCACTGAGCGACCACCGCACGCCCCAACTCAAAATGCAGGGTCTGGTGTGCGTGGAGTTTCAGGTGATTGCGGAACACGCTGAAATAGCTGCTCAAGTCGGGTATTGGCTTCCGGTCAGGATGCTGATAGTCAACCCCCAACCCACCACCAACGTTGATATTCCCGACAACTATCTGTCGGCGTGACAAATGCTCCTGCAACTCGTTGATACGATTGCAAAGCGACACGAAATCGGCCATGTCGAGTATTTGTGAACCAATGTGGAAGTGGAGGCCGATGAACCTGACATGGGTAAGTCGGGAGACCAAGTCGATGACTTTGTCCATATCCTCCATGGCAATGCCAAACTTGTTTTCGGCCAATCCTGTGGTGATGTTGGCATGGGTGTGCGCTCCCACATCGGGATTGATGCGAAAAGCCACCCGAGCAGTCGTGGAAAGTTGCATTGCCAATTCGTTGATGACCTCCAATTCGGGAATCGACTCCACATTGAAACAACTGATTCCATTGCGTAGTCCTAACAGAATTTCCTTGTCGGTTTTCCCGACTCCAGCAAAAACGATGCTGTCAGAAGGGAATCCCGCATCAAGCGCAGTTTGTATCTCTCCACCACTCACACAGTCGGCTCCCAGTCCGTAGGCACTGATGATACGCAGGAGTTTAGGATTGGCATTGGCCTTGATGGCATAGTGTACCTTGTAGTTTCTTGTTTCCCGAACATGAGTGGTGATGGCAGCAAGCGTTTCGCGCAGGATTGCTGTGTCATAGTAATAAAAAGGTGTTTCGAGCTGACTGAACGACTCGAGAGGAAAAGAACCTTTCATAAAAACAAGAATTGGCTAAGTGATTGTAGCGCACGTTTCTTATCCAACTCCTTGATAAGGAAACTGATGTTGTAATTACTCCCACCGTAGGAAATCATACGGACAGGGATGTCGCGCATGGCATCGATGGCCTTTGCCTCAAATCCCACGTTTTCCCATTCAAGGTCGCCTACGACACAAATGATGCACATGTCGTTATCGACAGTCACGGTGCCATACTGCTTCAAATCGGCCACAATTTCGTTGAGATGCCGGGTGTTGTCAATAGTCACCGACACTCCTACCTCAGAAGTACAAATCATGTCGATGGAGGTTTGATAACTCTCGAAGATCTCAAAGACCTTGCGCAGGAAGCCATAGGCCAACAACATCCTGCCGCTCTTGATTTTGATGGCAGTAATGTTATCCTTGGCTGCGACAGCCTTGATGTGAGCGGCGCCACACTCCGCCTGGTTGGAAATAGTGGTTCCTTCGGCCGACGGATCCATGGTGTTAAGCAAACGTACAGGAACATTGGCAAACTTCGCAGGTTGGATGCAAGTCGGATGTAAGATCTTTGCACCGAAATAAGCCAGCTCGGCCGCTTCCTCGAACTGCAAATGACGTACAGGAGTGGTATTATCCACTATGCGGGGGTCGTTATTGTGCATGCCATCGATGTCGGTCCAGATCTGGATTTCCTCGGCTTGGAGGACTGCGCCGATCAGTGAAGCCGAATAATCGGAACCTCCACGCTGCAGATTATCGACCTCGCCATAGGCATTGCGACAGATGAATCCCTGGGTAACATACAAGTCGGCATTGGGATGGAGGGCCAGTTGCGCCAACAGTTTCTCCTTGATGTATTCAAGATCCGGCTCGCCATCCTTGTCGGTACGCATGAACTCCAACGCGGGAAGAAGCACTACATCCAAGCCCTGTTCCTTCAGGTAGTTGGTCATCATGTTGGTGGATATCAACTCTCCTTGGGCCAATATGACTTTTTCCTCGAAAGGGGTGAACACATCTTTTGTGAACGACGACAAATAGCTGAATTGGTCGCGCATGAAATGTTGCGTCTTCGTGCGATACTCCTCCGTTGCATACAGTTCATTCACGTGTTGTCCGTACTTGGCAGCCAATCGATTGATGACATCATTCGCGCCCTCCGGATTTTTCTTGTAGAGATAATCCGTAATTTCAACCAGTGTGTTGGTCGTGCCCGACATGGCGGACAGCACCACGATTTTCTGTGTACCATCGTTGATGAGTGCAGCAACGTTTTTCATTCGTTGTGCCGATCCGACAGAAGTTCCTCCGAACTTTAAGACTTTCATTGTTGTATTTCTTTTATATTGTTATTCTCAAAGCAAAAAACACGGCCGGGATAATCCTCCAGATAGCTCATTTTGTGGGTGGTCATTACTATCGTGGCACCCAATTTGCATATTTGGCGTAAAAGCCTTATGATGTCGTTGCCCGTTTCCTCATCGAGGTTTCCGGTTGGCTCATCCGCCAGAATCAGTTTGGGCTCGTTGAGGATGGCCCGTGCGATGACGATTCGTTGCTGTTCGCCTCCAGAGAGCTCATGGGGCATCTTATGCTTATATGCTTCCATACCGACCAACTTGAGCACATCGTCAATTCGTTCGTCGATGAGCTGTGAGTCTTGCCAGCCTGTCGATTTCAACACGAACCGAAGATTCCGATACACACTTCGGTCGGTGAGCAGCTGAAAGTCCTGGAAAATGATACCCAACTTACGCCGTAGCTCAGGAATCATTTTCAACGACATCCGAGCAAGCTCATAGCCAAGCACTTGGGCTTGTCCACCAAGAATATCGGCTTCGCAGTACATGGATTTCATGAACGTGGTTTTTCCGGTGCCTACCTTACCAATAAAATAGACAAATTCGCCAGGCATGATTTCCAGCGAAACGTTTTTCAGAATTGTGTTCTCCTGACGACACAATGTGACATCGTTATATTTAATAATAGCATCCATATCGATTGCAAAATTACGCAAAAAGCTTTGTCCGTGAAAATTTTTTTTCATTTTTTGGGAAAAGATTTGCAGAGAATAAAAAAAGGTCTTATCTTTGCACCCGCAATTCGGAAGAAGCGTCTTCTGGTGTGTTAGTTCAGCTGGTTAGAATGCCGCCCTGTCACGGCGGAGGTCATGGGTTCGAGTCCCATACACACCGCTCGAAGGGTGAGTTGTGGGACATTATTTGTTGGTGTGTTAGTTCAGCTGGTTAG
>DCGR01000088.1:0-7340 GCA_002315285.1 Bacteroides sp. UBA1773
ATGCTCATGCCGAGCATACGAAAAAAACCGATAACCCCGAAAAAGAGGTTACCGGTTTCTGATTCAGTGCACCGAGGCAATCCGACAAACGGCCATACCCCGATGCGGACGGTCAGTGAACTTCGCAAAAAGTCATAATCCAAAAAGCCGTGCCAAGCCTTTATCGACACCTGAGAAACCCATGAATGCCATGGCAAGCAATCCGGCTGTAACCAAGGCGATAGGCATTCCTTGCATTCCTTCGGGCAGCTTGACCAAACTGAGCTGTTCGCGGATGCCCGCAAACACAATGAGCGCCAAGGCAAAACCAAGGGCTGTAGAAAAGGCAAACACCACGCCGGTGAGCAGGTTGGGCTCAAGTCCCTGTGCATTGTAGGTGCCATTGGCCACCAAGATGGCAACACCAAGGATGCAGCAGTTGGTGGTAATCAGTGGCAGGAACACGCCGAGTGCCTGATAGAGCGCGGGTGACACTTTCTTGAGTATGATCTCGACCATCTGCACCAAGGCAGCGATGACCAGAATGAACACGATGGTTTGCAGATAGCCCAGCCCACAGGCATCGAGCACATACTTCTGCAACAGATAGGTGACGATGGTGGCGATGATGAGCACAAAGGCTACGGCCGCACCCATGCCAGAAGCTGTTTCCACCTTCTTGGAAACACCGAGGAAAGGGCAGATGCCAAGGAACTGCGAGAGTACGATGTTGTTGACAAAAACAGCTGTAATAAATATTAGTACGTATTCCATAATCAAGCTTTTTTGATGCGGTTAACAATGGCGATGAGATAACCCAACGCAATAAATGCCCCCGGTGCAAGGACAAATACCAACATGCCATAGTCCTCGGAGACAAGGGAGAGATTGAAGACCTTTCCCGTACCCAGCAACTCACGGACAGAACCAAGCAGGGTGAGGGCAAAGGTGAAACCAATGCCTATACCAATGCCGTCGCACATGGATGCAACAGGACCATTCTTAGCCGCAAACGCTTCGGCACGACCCAGAATGATACAGTTGACTACGATAAGCGGGATGAACAAGCCCAAGGTGGCATACAGATCGGGCACAAATGCCTGCATGCACATCTGCAGGATGGTAACCAAAGAGGCAATGACCACAATGTAGCATGGGATGCGTACCATGTCGGGCACCAGATTCTTGATGAGCGATATGATGAGGTTGCTGAAAATGAGCACTGCCATGGTGGCAAGACCCATGGACATGCCATTGATGGCCGAGGAAGTAGTGCCCAATGTAGGACACATGCCGAGGAGCAACACAAAGGTAGGATTCTCCTTTACAATACCATTTAAAATGACTTTCAAGTTATTCATTGTTGCTTCATTCTTTATTGTTCCACATTGTTCTTATACAACTCGTAAGCCTGATTGACAGCCTTGAGGAATGCACGGCTGGTGATGGTAGAGGCGGTAATGGCATCGACATCGCCACCATCCTTGCTCACCGTAAGTGGTGCTTGACCAGGATTGCGGCCGATGATGTTGCCCCTCGAGCCTTCCTGAAACCAAGTGCCGGCTTTTGCGCCCAAGCCAGGTGTCTCAGCATGTTCGAGCACACTGTAGCCCTTGATGCTACCTTGTCCGTCGAAGCCCACCAATATCTGCAACTGACCACCGAAGCCTGTGCTGGCTGTCTGAATGGCCATGCCCTTGTCGGTGACGTAGGCAACAGAGCCTCCATCGATGGTATCGACCCGGCTTACCGTCACGTCGTCGGCCCGTAGCACTGCCTTGATGGCTTTTGCCAAATTCTCTTCCTTGATCTGTGCGATGGGGCCTGCCGTAACCTGATTGACCCAGGCAAGCACGCCTCCGGCCATGACTGATATCAGTGTCAGGACTATGGCCATGTTCTTGAATGATGATTCCAACTTTTTCATTTCTTCACTACCTCCCCAAATCGTTTAGGTTTACAATAGGTGTTGATGAGCGGTGTGAACGCGTTCATGATGAAAATGGCGAACGACATGCCCTCGGGATAGGCTCCGAACAAGCGGATGAGCACTGTGAGGAAACCGATGCAGACACCATAGATGATTTGGCCCTTGTGGGTCATTGGCGATGTGACATAGTCGGTGGCCATGAAAATGGCGCCCAACATGAGTCCTCCGGTGAACAGATGGACAAGCGGCGAAGCGTATCCGGCAGGATCAACCATCCACATGATGCCTGCAAACACGAATACGGTGGCAAGGATGCTCACAGGGATGTGCCAGGTAATCACCTTTTTCCACAAGAGGTAAGCGCCACCGAGCAACAACGCCAGGGCACTGATCTCGCCCAAGCTACCCGCATTGTTGCCCAAGAAAAGGCTCAGGGTGTCGGGCAAATCGCTCAGGTGGCCCTGCTGCATGAGTGCAAGCGGAGTGGCTGCGGTGTTGACATCGGTGTAGGCCAACAGTTGTCCGGCCACAGGCCATGTGGTCATTTGCACGGGGAACGAAATAAGCAGGAATATACGTCCGACAAGTGCAGGATTGAACGGATTGCATCCCAAACCGCCGAAAGTCATCTTACCGATTCCGATAGCCACCAACGCACCAATGATGATGAGCCAGATGGGCAGGTTGCTGGGCACATTGAATGCCAACAACACACCGGTTATCGCAGCCGATCCATCGCAAAGCGTGGAACACCCGCGCTTGAGAATGAACTTCGTGATGGCCCATTCGAAAAACAGACATGCGGCAACAGAGGTAAGTGTGACGATGAGGGCACCCAGACCAAACATGTAAAGCGACACAAGCAGTGCCGGAACGAGGGCAATGAGCACTCCATACATGTTCCGTTGTATGGAGTCGCCGCCATGCACATGAGGCGACAGCGAAACGGTCAATTTATTTGCCATAATTACGTTATTACTTTTTAGCGTTGCGAGCACGGATAATGCCTCCAACGGTGGTTTTACCATAGCGGATGTAGTCGAGCAGGTAACGATGTGAGGGACAAGTGAACTGGCACGACCCACATTCGATACACGACATGACATCTTCTTTTTCTATTCTCTCCCAGTCCTTCAATTCCGACAAGGTGGCCAGCAGGAATGGTTCCAGACCCATGGGGCATGCACCGACGCACTTGGCACAGCGGATGCAAGGCTGCTCCTTAGCACGGCGGGCTTCCTTGTCGTTCATCAGAAGTACACCCGACGAGCCTTTGCAAATAGGCACCTCGGCATTCATCAACGCCTTGCCCATCATAGGCCCACCACCAATGATCTTGGCCGTGTCTTCGGGCATTCCCCCGGCGGCATCGATAAGCTGCCTCATCGGAGTGCCCATGCGGGTGAGGAAGTTGCTGGGGTTGGACAGGCTGTGTCCGGTGACCGTGACGACACGCTCAAACAAAGGCTTGCCTTTCATCACAGCCTCATACACGGCATAGGCTGTTCCCACATTCTGCACAATGGCTCCGACACTGACGGGGATGGCAGGGGGAGCAGGCACCTGACGATTGATGACCGCATCGACAAGTTGCTTCTCACCACCTTGAGGATATTTCACTTTCAGTGGTACAATCTCGATGTTGGAATAGTCCTTACTCTTCTCGGTCAGGAGTCGGATGGCATCGGGTTTGTTGTTCTCAATGCCAATGTAACCCTTCTCCACCTTGGCAGCCTTCATCAGGAGGCTCACACCTACCAATATCTGCTCGGGCTTTTCGAGCATCAAGCGATGGTCGGCGGTGAGATAGGGCTCACACTCCACAGCATTGATGATGACACACTCGGCCTTTGCTCCATGAGGCGGACAAAGCTTGACGTGGCAAGGGAAGCAAGCGCCACCCATACCAACGACACCTGCGTCCTTGATTTTCGCAACTATCTGCTCAGGAGTGAGATTACACGTGGTAACCAAATCCTGACTACGGTCGATGCCTTCTTCCCATTCGTCGCCCTCCACATCGATATAGATGGCAGGCTTGCGATAACCGGAAGCATCGATGACAGTATCTACCTTATTCACTTTTCCTGAAACCGACGAAAAGATTGGAGCTGACACAAAGCCACCAGCTTCGGCTATTTTGGTGCCGACTTTCACCACATCGCCCTTCTTGACAATGGCAGTGGCTGGAGCACCGATATGCTGTGACAGTGGGAACACCGCCTGCTTGGGCAACCCCAGTGTCTCGATGGCCTTTCCTGCCGACAACTTGTTCTCTGCCGGATGAACTCCACCAATTTTAAATGTCTTCATATTCGGATTTGTTTATTGTTCGACTTTGGTTGGCTCATTGCCATTGCTCACTCTTGCCGGCTTTTCCGCAGGTACCACCTCGACCTTTGGCTTTCTGGGAGGAAAGTTCATGGCATGGATCGTGTTCTTCGGACAAGCCTCCTCGCACTTCCGGCACAGGCGACACTTCTGCGGGGCGATGTATGCCAGATTGGCCTCAATGGTGATGGCATCGAACTCGCACACTTTCGCACACTTGCCACAAGCGATGCAACTTACGGCACAAACCTTGTTGGCCACCGGACCTTTGTCCTTGTTGACACACATCACGACCATGCGACGACCTTTCTTCCCTTTGGGCTGCAGTTCAATGATGTGGCGTGGACAAGCCTTCACACAACTGCCACAAGCCGTACACTTTTCCTCATCGACTTCTGGCAAACCCGTTTCGGGATTCATGTGGATGGCATCAAACTGGCAGGCTGCCACACAATCGCCACAGCCAAGGCAACCAAACGCACAACTCGTCTCACCGATAGCAGTGGCATTGGCAATGGCGCAGTTCCACGCACCATCATAGACATTGGTACGCGGACGGTTCTCGCACGTACCGTTACATCTCACCACGGCAACCTTAGGCTCCGTTACGACAGCTTCCATCCCGAGGATGGCCGCCACTTCCTCCATGACAGGTGCACCGCCCACAGGACACAGTTTTCCTTCGAGCGAACCAGCATCGGCAGCTTTCACACATGCTCCAGCGAAGCCGGCACAACCAGGATAACCGCAGCCCCCACAGTTGGCTTGAGGCAACACCTCGGCCACCTGGGCAATACGGGCATCTTCATGGACAGCAAATTTCTTCGAACACACATAGAGCACTATCGCTGAGATAAGGCCTATGGCTCCTAAAGAAATCACTGCAATCAGAATTACATTCATGACTCTTTGTTTTTAATGATTGTTAGTAAGTTTTTCGATTGTAAACGAGAATCTTTTCCGAAACAAGTCGCGTTTCAGATAGAGTGCCAAATAATAAGGCACCAACGAACACAAGGCAATGCCAGCCGACAGGATTTCGCTTGCCATGAGCTGCATGGCGACAATCAGGACCGCCACCAGAATACAGAAAGGAACACCAAAGGCCCACAACACGGCTTGCATGCCCATGCCAACAGAGCCTTGCACCCTGACAACATCTCCACTGCTGTAGCGCATCCATTCGGAAGTGACCACTTCGATAAGTTGCTCCTTGCTTTCGGAAGCGTTGCAATGGGCTCTGACGGAACATCCGCCACAGGCCGAGGTCTGAGCTATCCGAACTTGTACGAGGTTGGTCGTGACGTGTCCTACGATGCCTGTATGTGTGATAACGTCCGCCATCCGAATCAGTCTAATTTCAGCACAGCGAGGAATGCCTTTTGCGGAACTTCCACGTTGCCTATCTGTTTCATCCGTTTTTTGCCTCGCTTTTGCTTCTCAAGCAGCTTTCGCTTTCGGCTCACATCGCCTCCATAGCACTTGGCTGTCACATCCTTGCGCACCTGCTTCACCGTTTCGCGGGCAATGATCTTGCCACCGATGGCAGCCTGGATGGCTATGTCGAACTGATGGCGGGGAATGAGTTCCTTAAGTTTCTCGCACATGCGCCGGCCAAACGCTTCGGCATTATCGACATGAGTAAGGGTGCTGAGTGCATCGACGGGTTCTCCATTCAACAGGATATCCAGCTTGACAAGCTTAGAAGGGCGGAAACCATTCATGTGATAGTCGAACGAGGCATAACCCTTCGATATGCTTTTGAGCTTGTCATAGAAGTCGATGACAATCTCGCCCAAAGGCAGGTCGTAGAAAATTTCGACACGATTGCCTGAAATATAGTCTTGCTTCACCAATTCGCCCCGTTTCCCCAAGCAGAGCGTCATGATAGGGCCAATGTAAGTGGTGGCAGTGATGATGCTTGCCCGTATGTAGGGTTCCTCAATATGGTCAATCATCGTAGGGTCGGGCATTCCAGAGGGGTTGTGCACCTCCTTCATTTCACCTTGTTTGTCGTAAATCCGATACGACACGTTGGGCACGGTAGTAATCACATCCATGTCGAACTCGCGGTCGAGTCGTTCCTGCACAATCTCCATGTGGAGCAATCCCAGAAAACCGCATCGGAAACCAAAACCCAAAGCCACCGACGATTCAGGAGAGAATGTGAGGGAAGCATCGTTGAGTTGTAGCTTTTCGAGCGAAGTCCTCAGGTTTTCATAGTCCTCCGCCTCGATGGGATATACGCCGGCAAACACCATGGGTTTCACTTCCTCAAACCCCTCTATGGCTGCCTTGCAAGACCGTTCGACATGGGTGATGGTGTCGCCCACCTTCACCTCGGTGCTGGTCTTGATGCCACTGATGATGTAGCCCACATCGCCTGTACGCAGTTCCTTGCGTGGCAGCATGTCCATCTTCAGCACACCCACCTCGTCGGCATCGTACTCTTTGCCGGTATTGAAGAATTTCACCTTGTCGCCCGAGTGTATTACCCCATTCACCACCTTGAAGTAAGCAATGATGCCACGGAAGGAGTTGAACACAGAATCGAATATCAAAGCCTGCAAGGGTGCGTTTTCGTCGCCTTCTGGATGGGGTATCCGCTCAACGACGGCATTAAGGATTTCCTCGACGCCCATGCCAGTCTTACCCGATGCACGGATAATGTCCTCGCGCTTGCAGCCCAGCAATTCCACCACCTCATCTTCCACCTCATCGGGCATGGCACTGTCCATGTCGCACTTGTTGAGCACTGGGATGATTTCAAGGTCGTGATCCAGAGCCATGTAGAGATTGGAGATGGTTTGTGCCTGTACGCCTTGGGAAGCATCGACCACCAGCAACGCGCCTTCGCAGGCAGCAATGCTGCGCGACACCTCGTAGGAGAAGTCAACGTGTCCCGGAGTGTCGATAAGATTCAGGATGTATTTTTCACCCTTATAGACATACTCCATTTGTATGGCATGGCTCTTGATGGTGATTCCACGTTCCTTCTCAAGCTCCATATCATCGAGTATCTGGCCCTCGGTGACTTTGATCGTATGGGTATATTCCAACAAGCGGTCGGCAAGGGTAGATTTGCCATGGTCAATATGGG
>DCGR01000088.1:7361-7746 GCA_002315285.1 Bacteroides sp. UBA1773
TGCAAAAATTGCGTATATTCTTCATCCTGATGTCTATTTGGACGCAAAATTACAAAAAAAAGGAGAGAAAAAAGTGGTTTCCTACTTTTTTTACTAAGCCGGAAGGTCAGAAACGGCAGTTTACATCACTTTATCCTGACCATTTTCAACCAATCGACTTAACACCCTAATGGTCTGTAAAACCTAAAAGCAGTTTGTTGAAACATCTTAATGTACTATAAACAATATTGTTACAAGAACACAACAGTTAACTTTCAGACTTCACAAACTACCAGCTAAAATGCAACCAAAATACAGAGGAATCGTTATAAAAGTGAAAATAACGTCATGTTTTTGAATTAAAAATGTAACTATTCAGGTCGTGTAAGGCATACACTTTAGCATC
>DCGR01000037.1 GCA_002315285.1 Bacteroides sp. UBA1773
TTCGGCTTCTTGCGGATAATCATTAATTTTAAAAATAGATGGATTATTCAAGTCAAGCCATTTTCGATAAGGACACGATTGAGTTTGTTACTGTGGCTGCCGAATACTGCGGGTTTGTCCGGCGGACAGACCAATTTGAGCGCCGGACTTTTGTCGGCACCATGCTCAAGTTGCTGCCATTGCTCTATCTGAAAGCATCCTTGATTCCTGAATGTCAGGAATTTGGAACGGACGATTTGCCGGTGAGCGTTACCGAGACCGACTATGAGTCGGTTCGTTCCGCATTGGCTGCCATGATGGGCGATAAAGACGATTATCTGGAGGTGTTTACTCCCGACATGGTTTACAGCGATGCTCCTATCTTGAATAGCATATCCGAGAATATGGCCGACATCTATCAGTCATTACAGGATTTTATCGCTGCTTTTCAGTCGGGCCTAAACCAGACCATGAATGATGCACTTTTTGACTGTAAGGAGCAATTTTCGCATAATTGGGGACAAACACTGGTCAACACTATGCGCGCACTTCACAATGTTTATTATGCCGATGATACAGATCAAGAACAAGCTTACTAACGATGAGATAGACCGAATGCCCATAGTGGCGTTTGCAGGCAACATCTATGTGATTTCAACCGAAACAGAGGCTCAGAAGGCGGTGGCTTATCTTGCGGAGCAAGGTGTTGTGGGTATCGACACCGAGACACGTCCCAACTTCCAGCCCCGAGCCATGAATCCTGTGGCGTTGCTTCAGGTGGCCACGCTCGACATCTGTTTCCTTTTCCGCCTCAACCAATTGGGCTTGCCTTCCTGTGTGTTGCAGTTCCTGGAGAGTCCTGTCATTAAGGTTGGCTTGTCGCTTCGCGATGACCTGATGCAACTGCGCCGTCGTCATAATCTCGACACACAGCATGCCAACTGGGTGGATTTACAGCAACTGGCACCCCGTTATGGCATTCTTGAAATGGGGCTTAAGAAAATCTATGCCATGCTTTTTTCCGAGAAGATATCGAAACGACAGCAACTTACCAACTGGGAGGCTTCTACGCTTACGGAAGCACAGCAGCGCTATGCGGCTACCGATGCCTGGGCGTGTCTGCGCATCTACAACTACTTGAATCAGTTTGTCCCCGACCAATATACCATAACCCTTTATGAACAGAATATTTCTGAAGCGTAACAAGGAGGAGTCTATCCTCCGTTTCCACCCTTGGGTGTTCTCTGGCGCCATTCATCACATTGAGGGCTCACCTGCGGAAGGCGAAGTGGTCGATGTCTATACGGCCGACAATGCCTTCATTGCCCGCGGACATTATCAGATTGGCAGCATCACGGTGCGCATTCTTTCGTTTGTGCCTGATGCGATCGACGAAGATTTCTTTTACACCAGACTTTCCGCAGCTTATGATGTCAGGAAAGCCCTTGGGCTGACTGAGCGTGCCGACAATAACACCTACCGCTTGGTGCATGGCGAGGGCGATAGTCTTCCCGGACTCGTCATCGACATTTATGGCCGCACGGCAGTCATGCAGGCTCATTCCGTGGGGATGCATCTGAGTCGCCAAATGGTTGCCGCTGCGCTGGTGCGTCTGATGCAAGGTGTCATCGACAATGTGTATTACAAGAGCGAGACCACTTTGCCCTTCAAGGCCAACTTGCAGCAGGAAGATGGATTCATTGTTGGTGGCAGTGCCGACAACATTGCCCTTGAGTATGGCTTGAAATTCCATGTGGATTGGCTGAAGGGGCAGAAGACCGGATTTTTTGTCGATCAGCGCGAAAACCGCCATCTGATCGAACAGTATGCTCGAGGTCGTTCTGTGCTCAATATGTTTTGCTATACGGGTGGTTTCTCCTTCTATGCCATGCGTGGAGGAGCCCTTATGGTCCATTCTGTGGACAGTTCGGCCAAGGCCATTGAGCTTACCAATCAGAATGTGGCGCTTAATTTCCCTGATGATGCGCGTCACAAGGCCATTGTCGATGATGCTTTCAAATATCTCGACCGTATGGGCGACCAGTACGACCTGATCATTCTCGATCCACCCGCCTTTGCCAAGCACCGCGATGCCATCCGCAACGCTTTGCGAGGCTATACCAAGATCAATGCCAAGGCCTTCGAGAAAATCCGTCCTGGTGGTATCCTCTTCACCTTCAGTTGTTCGCAGGCGGTCGATAAGTACAGTTTCCGCAATGCCGTGTTTACGGCTGCTGCGCAAAGCAAGCGCAATGTACGCATCCTGCATCAGCTCACCCAGCCTGCCGACCATCCGGTGAACATCTATCATCCGGAGGGCGAATACCTGAAAGGGCTGGTGCTTTACGTGGAGTGATAGGATATTGGAAGCTGTTCTGAAATCATTGACGAGATTTATTGGTCAATGTCACGAAGATATTTTCTGTTGAAGCCACTGATTAACTTCAAT
This sequence comes from Bacteroides sp. UBA1773, assembly GCA_002315285.1. Classification (GTDB taxonomy): domain Bacteria; phylum Bacteroidota; class Bacteroidia; order Bacteroidales; family Bacteroidaceae; genus DCGR01. Next base: position 2,429 of record DCGR01000037.1, read on the forward strand.
AGTCTTTGCACCCCTTTTGGCTCTCCCATTTTCGGGAAATAAAAATTCCTAAAGGGGAGAGCCAAAAGCTTAATGTTAAGAACATTCGAATGCGGCAAGAAGACGGAACATTATATCGCTTATGGAAATATGGGAAGGGAACTGAAAACTGAGTTTAGAGAAGTGAAAACTTTTTTGTGCCAAAAGAATGGTGTGTAATTAGAATGTTATAATTTTGTAGAACTAAGATATGTTTCGCATCCTGCATTTATTGCATGTGGAAAATTGATATTACGGATATTGTGTGGTGCTGATGGGCGCGAGTGGACTATTTGGCATCAATTACAATCTGATTTTTTAAAATGGGAAAAATATGCAGTATGAAATTTGAATTAAACATAAAAGAACATTATTTAAGTCCGTTGTGTGAAGTAATAATGATTGAGGCTGCGAACGTTCTTCTCATAGCATCCGGTGATTTTGAGAAACCTGAAGATGATGGGCAATGGTTTTGGGAACAATAAAATTAAAGGAGTATGAACAAGTACATAGCATTTATTTTGAGTGCCTTTCTGATAGGCGGATGCGACGTGGCAGAAGATCCTGCCGAATTGCACGATGTTTCTGTTTTTACGGCCTATTTTGAGGGACAATCAAAGGGTAGGGTTTACGTTGACTCAGACCTCAACCTGCGTTGGAACGCAGGCGACAAAATATCAGTCTTCACCAATTCGCTGAACAAGCCTTATTCGTTTTCGGGACAGACTGGCGACACCAAGGGGAACTTTACGGAAGTGCAGTCAAGCAATTCCGGAACGCCTTTTGCCTTATCGACCACTTACGCTGTCTTTCCTTATGACGCATCGACAGTGATGAATCAGGACGAAACGATCAGGCTCACCTTTCCTTCGGTGCAAAGTTTTGGAAACAACTCGTTTGGCGCTGAGACGAATGCCATGGTGGCAGTCACCTCTGGGTCATCCGACCGAACGTTGCCTTTCAAGAACCTTTGTGGCTATCTGGCAGTAAGGCTGTATGGAGGTGGAAGCGTGAGATCCATTACTTTTTCGGGCAACAATGGCGAAAAGCTGGCTGGCTCCGCCACTGTCACCGCTTCTCATGATGCCAATCCGTCGATAGTGTTTGTCGAGGGGGCTACCGAAACGATTTCCATCGACTGTGGCGATGGAGTAGCTCTTGGCGCTGATGCGGATCATGCCACGGAGTTTTGGTTTTGCATACCTCCCACAACATTCTCCAAGGGCTTTACGGTGAAGGTGGTGAATACGGACAACGTGAAAATTGAGTTGAGGGTAGCATCGGAGAAAACCGTTACAAGAAACCATAAGACAGCCATGGATGCAAAGAATATCCATAGTCTCAAAAGCATGACTCCTGCCACGCAGGGATACATCACATCGGGTAAGTACCGCAACTACCTGAAGGAGTTGGGCATTCCACAGGCCGACATCGACAAGAAAATAGCCGATGTGTATGCCGAAATCTTCGAGAACCAGACTCGTGGAGCCTACAAGGATGTAGAAGTCAGCGGCAAAAAGATGGGTTATATCAGCGACGTGAAAAACGGCGATGTCCGTTCGGAAGGAATGTCGTACGGACTGATGGTGGCCGTGCAGCTGAACAAGCCCGACCTGTTCAACCGGTTGTGGCGCTGGGCCAACCACTACATGCGCCACAACGAGAATAGTCCGTCGCATGGATTGTTTGCATGGCAATGCAACACCAATGGCAGTTGGAGGTCATCGGGAAGCGCCAGCGACGGTGAACTATATTTTGTGACTTCCCTCCTGCTGGCTTCGCGCCGCTGGGGCAGCTACGAGGAGTACGACTACCTCACCGAGGCTCAGACTTTGCTCAACCAACTGTTCTCGAAAGATGGGACAGGCGGTGTCACCAACATCATCAATATGGAGCACCTGCTCATAAATTTCTGTCCAGACACCAATTCGAACAGGCATACCGATCCCTCGTACCATCTGCCTGCATTCTATGAGATATGGGCCGAAATGGCCAACGACGGCCGTGAGGCCACTTACCGCCAAATGGCGGAAAATGCGCGTGCGTTCCTGCACAAGGCCACCAATGCCATCACAGGCCTCAACCCCGACCAGTGCAATTTTGACGGCACTACCATGCAAAGTTGGTGGGGTGGGTCAAACGACGAGTTCCACTATGACTCGTGGCGCGTACCGATGAACATCGCCATGGACTTTACGTTGTATCACAAGGATGCCGAATGGCAGTCGGACTATGCCAACCGCATGGTGGAAGCTGTAGTGGGCAAATACGGACTTACCGAATTCCCCGACCAGTTTGCCCTCAATGGAGGTACTCCAAAATCCATCATGGGTGGCGGATCGTGGAAGGGCAATCTGCGTCATTCCATCGGCTTTGTAGGCACCATGGCTACTACGAGCCTCATGATAGACGGAGCGTACAGCCAGGATCTTGTCCGTCACATGTTCGATCAGGTGCTCGAGCCATATGCTGACGGGTACTACGATGTGTATTACGACGGACTGCTTTACTTGTTTGCCTTGCTTCATCTGAGTGGCAACTATCGTATGAGCTGGTGATGCTTTTCTGGGGAGTGAAATGTTGGGAACTGCTTCCAATGATGGCTTCCGATGATACTTTGTGAAAAAATCGCCCAATGATTTGGTTTTTAGAAATGAATGTCTTATCTTTGCAGCGAATTAGATGATGTGTGGGGCTTGAAAGAGCCCCATTTTTAGTATTAATGATATGATAGACAAAAGGGTTGTAAACAGCATTGTTGAGGATTGGCTTCGCGACAAGGAGTATTTCCTGGTGGATGTTTCGGTGAGTGCCGACAACAAGATCGTGGTGGAGATAGACCATGCCGAGGGAGTGTGGATTGACGATTGTGTGTCGTTGAGCCAGTTTATAGAGGCTCATCTGAGCCGTGAGGAAGAAGATTACGAGTTGGAGGTCGGGTCAGCCGGAATAGGGCAGCCATTCAAAGTGTTACAGCAATATCTCATACATGTTGGATCGGATGTGGAAGTGATGCCCAAAGAGGGAGGAAAGAAATTGGTAGGTCTATTGAAAGATGCCAACGAACAACAGTTCACCATAACGGTGAAGAAAAAAGTGAAGCCAGAAGGAGCCAAACGTCCGCAGATGGTTGATGAAGACCTCACTTTCCGATATGACGAAATAAAATATACTAAATACTTAATCAGCTTTAAATAAAATGGCAAAGAAAGAGCAGACAATCAGTTTGATTGACACATTTGCAGAGTTTAAGGAAACGAAGAACATTGATCGCACCACGATGATAAGCGTCTTGGAGGAGTCATTCCGTAGTGTCATAGCCAAGATGTTTGGTACCGATGAAAACTATAGCGTGATAGTGAATCCGGATAAGGGTGATTTCGAAATCTGGCGCAATAGGACTGTGGTGGCCGATGATGAATTTCGTGATAAGAATTTCCAAATCTCGTTGAGTGAGGCTCAGAAGATAGAGGCTGATTACGAAATAGGTGAATCGGTGACGGATGAAGTGCATTTCGAGCAGTTCGGACGTCGTGCCATCCTGAACCTTCGCCAGACCTTGGCCTCAAAGATTCTTGAGCTGGAACGTGATAGCCTTTACAATAAGTATATTGACAAGGTTGGCACCATTGTAACGGGCGAGGTGTATCAGGTGTGGAAACGTGAGGTCCTTCTCCTCGATGATGAAGGCAATGAGTTGTTGCTACCCAAATCCGAACAGATTCCTAGCGATTTCTATCGCAAGGGCGATACGGTGCGTGCTATTGTTGACAGGGTTGACAACAAGAACAACAATCCGAAAATTATCCTTAGCCGTACATCGAATGAATTCCTCAAGGCGTTGCTCGAACAGGAGGTGCCCGAAATCAGCGACGGACTCATTACCATCCAGCGTATTGCACGCATTCCGGGCGAACGTGCCAAAATTGCGGTCGAATCGTATGATGACCATGTGGATCCCGTCGGTGCATGTGTAGGTGTACAAGGAAGCCGTATTCGTGGTGTCGTTCGTGAGTTGCGCAACGAGAATATCGATGTTGTTTGCTACACCTCGAAAGTGAAACTATTCATTCAGCGTGTGCTTCATCCGGCTGTCATACAGAGCATCACGATTAATGAGGAAGAACGTAGGGCCGACGTGTCGTTGAAACGTGAGGATGTGTCGATGGCTATTGGCAAGAATGGCATCAACATCAAGCTTGCCAGTATGCTTACGGGGCTTACCATCGATGTATATCGCGATCTTGCTGAGGAAAATGATGTGGATTTGAACGAGTTCGATGACGTTATCGATCAATGGATCATCAATCGTCTTAAGGAATTGGGCCTGAGCACGGCAAAGGCGGTACTCAATGCCCCACGTGAGTTGCTTACCAAAGCGGATCAAGCGGATCTGGAAGAGAGTACGGTTGATGAAATATTGCAGATCTTATCGGCTGAGTTTGAGGATGACAACGAAGCCCAAGCCCAAGCGCCAGCTACACAATCGGTAGCCGATAAAGTCGCAAACGATGACATGGAAATAGAGTCGGATGACATGGAAATAGAGTCGGATGACGTAGAGATTGAGTCGGACGAGAAAGATATTGAAATTGAGACTGACGAAGCTGTATCTGAACAATGATTTTTAAGTGAGACGTTGGGAATACGCCTCATGATGGACAAAAACGAAGCTTGTCAAAGCGGGTTTTAATGAGAATACGAATCTGGAAAGGCAGATTACGGAAACTGTAATGGGAAACAGAGCGTGTGAGAGCATTCCGACAAATGTAGTAAGAATAATAGAATCTGATAAAAAGAAAATAAATGAGTATAAGACTGAACAATGTAACAAGGGATTTGAATGTGGGGATTCAGACGGCTGTGGAATTTTTGCAGAAAAAAGGATATACTATTGAATCAAATCCAAATGCGAAAATAACGGACGAACAATATGCTGTGCTTGTGAAAGCGTTCAGCAGCGATAAGAATTTGAAAGAAAAATCGGATGTCATCTTACAACAGCGTAAAGAAAAGAAAGTTATGACTGATGAGCCTAAGCCTATGGCAGAAGTGAAGACAGAAATTCCACAGGATGCAAGGCCGAAATTCAAGGTGGTTGGCTCAATCAACCTTGGCAACGTTGGACCGAAGGATTCGGGACCTAAAAAGGTCGTGACCCCACAGGTGAGCGCTCCGGCCGAAGCGCAGGCAAAACCAAAGGCAGCTATGGAGAATCCAGCTGCAAAAATGCCTGCACAGGATGACATCGTCGGGCCAGAGGCAGGAAAAAACATGTCAAAACAACAGGTTGGATCAGCAAAACCGGAAACGAAATCTCCAGCAATGGCTGATGAGAAGAAAGTGGTTGCCAGCGCGGAGAAAAAACACACTGAACCCCACACTGCACATAAGGGCGAATCAACCATAGTCAAGGATTCTACGACATCACAGCATGACAACACCATTGTGGCTGAGAAAGCAACCAAAATGTCGGTCGATGTGAAAGAAAAAATGGAAGAGAAGAAGCCGGAAGAAAAAACGCCAAACATCCAACCAACTCTGACACAAGAAAAAAAGGAAGCGCCTCAGACTGCTGCAAAAGAGGGGATTTTCGAGCTACGTCCTACGGAGCTCAAGACTAAAATAAATGTGGTAGGACAAATTGACCTGGCTGCACTGAATCAATCCACCCGCCCAAAAAAGAAAACCAAGGAGGAACTGAAGAAGGAACGCGATGACAAGGAAAAGCAACGCGCAAAACAGCGTCAGCAAATGAAAGAGGCTATCATGAAGGAAATCAGTAAGACCGATAATGGCAGCCAGAACAAGTCTCAAGCTAATGCAGGAGGTGAGAACAATGCTCACGCCAACAACGACCAGGGAAGGGCTAAAAAACGTAACCGCATCAATCGCGAACGGGTTGACATTGCTGCTGAAAGCCAAAATTCTTTTGTATCGAAAAATCCACAGGGAGGACGTGGCAACAATCAGCAGGGTAAGAAAAACGATAAGTACAATAAGAAATTCACGCCCAAGGCCGAGGTGAACGATGATGACGTGGCAAAGCAGGTAAAGGAGACACTTGCAAGGCTTACTAACAAACAGAAAAGCAAGGCTTCGAAATACAGAAAGGAAAAGCGTGAAAATGTGCAGAACCGACTGATGGAACAGGAGGAGATGCAGCAAGAAGAAAGCAAGATACTGAAAATCACCGAATTTGTGACTGCCAATGAGTTGGCCAGCATGATGAACATCAATGTGACTCAGGTCATCGCCACTTGCATGAGTGTAGGCATCATGGTGAGCATCAATCAGCGTCTCGACGCCGAAACCATCAATTTGGTAGCCGAGGAATTTGGCTATGAAACGGAATATGTCAGTGCTGAAGTGGCTCAGGCTATTACCGAGGATGCCGACGACGAAGCCGATCTGAAGCCTCGTGCTCCTATCGTCACTGTGATGGGACACGTTGACCATGGCAAGACATCATTGCTTGACTATATCCGCAAGACCAATGTCATTGCCGGTGAGGCAGGTGGTATCACCCAGCATATTGGTGCTTATAACGTTTCTTTGGAGGATGGTCGCCACATTACTTTCCTCGACACTCCTGGACACGAAGCGTTCACAGCCATGCGTGCGCGTGGTGCCAAGGTGACAGATATCGTAATTGTGATTGTGGCGGCCGACGATAATGTGATGCCTCAAACCAAGGAAGCCATCAACCATGCCATGGCTGCTGGAGTACCTATCGTATTTGCCATCAACAAGATCGACAAGCCTGCGGCAAATCCCGAAAAAATCAAGGAGGAGCTGGCTGCCATGAATTTCCTGGTAGAGGAATGGGGCGGCAAATACCAGAGTCAGGACATTTCGGCCAAGAAGGGATTGGGCGTACCTGAATTGATGGAAAAAGTGTTGCTCGAGGCCGAAATGCTCGACTTGAAGGCCAACCCTAATCGCAAGGCTACAGGTAGTATCATCGAGTCATCGCTCGACAAAGGCCGTGGTTATGTTGCTACCATCTTGGTGTCAAACGGCACATTGAAAATGGGCGACATCGTATTGGCCGGCACGTCGTATGGTAAGGTCAAGGCTATGTTTAATGAACGTGGCCAACGGCTCAAGCAGGCCGGTCCTTCCGAACCTGTGCTTATCTTGGGTCTGAATGGCGCTCCTGCGGCCGGTGACACCTTCCACGTGATCGACACCGATCAGGAAGCACGTGAAATTGCCAACAAGCGTGAGCAGTTGCAACGCGAACAAGGATTGCGTACTCAGAAGCGATTCACTCTCGATGAGTTGGGCCGCCGGTTGGCATTGGGTGATTTCCATGAACTCAACATCATCGTAAAGGGCGATGTGGATGGTTCTGTGGAAGCGTTGAGCGACTCACTCATCAAACTGACAACCGAGCGTATTCAGATTAATGTCATCCATAAGGCTGTCGGACAGATTTCAGAGTCTGATGTCACCCTTGCTGCCGCATCGAATGCCATCATCGTCGGATTCCAGGTTCGTCCTTCGGGCGCTGCAGCCAAGTTGGCAGAGCAAGAAGGAGTTGACATCCGCAACTATTCCGTCATTTATGATGCGCTTGAAGAGGTGAAGGCCGCCATGGAAGGTTTGCTTGCGCCGACAAAGAAGGAACAGGTCACAGCTACCATCGAGGTGCGCGAAGTGTTCCACATCAGCAAGGTGGGCGATGTGGCGGGTGCCATGGTGAAGACAGGAAAGGTGAAACGCTCCGACAAGGCACGCCTCATTCGCGATGGTATTGTGGTCTATTCAGGCAATATCAATGCACTGAAACGTTTCAAGGACGATGTCAAGGAAGTCCTGACCAATTTCGAATGTGGCATCAGCCTTACCAACTGCAACGATTTGAAGGTTGGCGACGTAATCGAAACATACGAGGAAATAGAAGTAAAGGCTACATTGTAAATTGGGAATACTTGATATCATATTGTGGGCACTGATTGCCATTGGTGTCATTGAAGGATTGCTCAAAGGAGTATTGAAGCAAATCGCCTGGATTGTAGGTCTTATTGTGGGCCTGCTGGTGGCACGCGGATTGTACTCCATGTTGGGCGAAACTGTCGCGCCTATGGTGGGTGTGCCTGTCACCATTGCCAATATCTTGGCTTTCATTTTAATATGGATAATAGTTCCCATAGGCTTCTTGGGGGTTGCCATGTTGCTTACGAAAGCACTCAAGGCCATACATCTCGATTGGCTTAACCGTGTGCTCGGAGCAGTTCTTGGCGCATTGAAGTTCATCTTACTGGCTGGCATGCTGATTCATGCAATAGAATTTGTGGATCCGAAGGAGGGCATCGTCACCGAGGAGTTGAAATCGGAATCGATGCTTTATCATCCAGTCCGTGAAAGCGTCAGCATCATCATGCCTGTCATTGAGAAACAATGGAATCAGCTAAAAAACAAGTAAGACAACATGCAGGACGGAGCTAATAATCTACATGGCGATGAAACGAATCAATATGTGCGTCAGTTGGCTAACGAAAAGTATAAATATGGTTTTACTACTGATGTACATACCGATATCATCCAACGTGGTCTCAATGAGGACATCATACGTTTGATATCCGAAAAGAAACACGAGCCAGAGTGGCTACTTGAGTTCAGGCTCAGGGCGTATCGCCATTGGCTTACACTCGAAATGCCTCGGTGGGCTCATCTCGACATTCCTCCCATTGATTATCAGGCCATTTCTTACTATGCCGACCCGACTCGGAAGAAGGAAGGGCCACGGAGTCTTGATGAAGTCGATCCGGAACTGGTCAATACATTCAACAAACTAGGCATTCCACTCCACGAACAGCGTCAGCTCACTGGCATGGCGGTCGATGCCGTAATGGATTCTGTGTCGGTAAAGACTACCTTTCGCGAGACATTGCTCGAAAAAGGTATCATCTTTTGCTCCTTCAGTGAGGCAGTGCGTGAGCATCCTGACTTGGTGCAGAAATTTCTGGGATCGGTCGTAAACTACCGCGACAATTTCTTTGCCGCACTCAACTCGGCTGTGTTCAGCGATGGCTCGTTCGTGTATATTCCCAAAGGCGTACGTTGCCCCATGGAGCTGAGCACCTATTTTCGTATCAACGCTGCCAATACCGGTCAGTTCGAGAGAACGCTGATTGTAGCCGATGACGATAGCTACGTGAGCTATCTCGAAGGATGCACAGCACCGCAACGTGATGAGAACCAGCTTCATGCTGCCATTGTGGAAATTGTGGTACACAATCGTGCGGAGGTGAAATACTCAACCGTCCAGAACTGGTATCCTGGCGATGCCGAAGGAAAGGGTGGGGTGTATAATTTCGTGACCAAGCGCGGACACTGCAAGGGTGTCGATAGCAAGTTGAGCTGGACACAAGTCGAAACGGGTTCAGCCATTACGTGGAAATACCCCAGCTGCATCTTGAGTGGCGACAACAGCACTGCCGAGTTCTATTCCGTTGCCGTCACCAACAACCATCAGCAAGCCGATACAGGCACCAAGATGATTCATTTGGGACGGAACACCCGTAGCACCATCGTCAGTAAAGGCATCAGTGCGGGGCACAGCCAAAACTCCTATCGGGGATTGGTGAAGGTGTCCGAACGTGCCGACAATGCACGCAATTACAGCCAATGCGACTCCCTCTTGCTGGGAAGCGACTGTGGCGCACACACCTTCCCCTATATGGACATCCACAACGACACGGCTGTGGTGGAGCACGAAGCAACTACCAGCAAAATCAGCGAGGACCAGCTGTTTTATTGTAATCAGCGCGGCATCGGCACAGAAGATGCTGTAGGACTTATCGTGAATGGCTACGCTAAGGAAGTCATCAACAAGCTGCCGATGGAATTTGCCGTCGAGGCTCAGAAACTCCTTGCCATTTCATTGGAAGGAACCGTGGGATGAAATCACTAACCTTAATATAAGCAAATCGTGTTAGAAATCAGAAACTTACATGCTAGCATCAATGGCAAGGAAATATTGAAAGGCATTGACCTTCGCATCAATCCAGGCGAGGTTCATGCCATCATGGGTCCTAATGGCTCGGGGAAAAGCACCCTCTCATCGGTACTCGTGGGACATCCTGCCTATGAGGTGACGAAAGGGAGCGTAACTTTCTATGGGAAAGACCTGCTGGCCATGAAGCCTGAGGACAGAAGCCATGAAGGACTGTTCCTGTCGTTTCAGTATCCCGTCGAGATTCCTGGGGTAAGCATGGTCAATTTCATGCGTGCTGCCGTGAACGAACAGCGTAAGTACAAAGGACTCGAACCTTTGTCGGCCAGTGAGTTCCTTCGGCTTATGCGACAGAAACGCGCAGTTGTCGAACTCGACAACAAACTGGCCAATCGCTCTGTGAACGAGGGATTCAGCGGTGGCGAAAAAAAACGCAATGAGATATTCCAGATGGCCATGTTGGAACCACGTCTGAGCATACTCGACGAAACCGACTCCGGTCTTGATATCGATGCGCTGCGGGTGGTGGCCGAAGGCGTCAACAAACTCAAGACCCCAGAAAACAGTTGCATAGTCATTACCCATTACCAGCGTCTGCTCGACTACATCA
>DCGR01000082.1:0-30286 GCA_002315285.1 Bacteroides sp. UBA1773
AACCAACTGAACTACGGGCACCATGAAAAGGATTTCTCCTTTTTGTTTGCGGGTGCAAAGGTAACATTAGTTTTTGAACCCTACAAATTTTTGAGAGAATATTTTCAGTAAATTGCTTTTTTGCCTGCCAACAAAGTGTTTTTCATGAGCGAACAGATAGTCATGGGACCTACACCGCCCGGGACGGGAGTGATGAATGAGCATTTGGGGCTTACTTCATCAAACTTTACGTCGCCATTGAGGCGGAATCCACTTTTGCGAGTGGCATCAGCAACGCGTGTGGTGCCAACGTCGATGATAACAGCACCTTCTTTCACCATATCGGCTGTGATGAAATTGGGTTGTCCGAGGGCTGCAATGATGATATCGGCTTGCCGGCATTCCTCTTTGAGATTATTGCTCCGGCTATGACAAACGGTAACGGTTGCATCGCCTGGATAGGCTTTCTGCATCATCAGCGAGGCCATTGGCTTGCCTACGATGTTGCTGCGTCCAAGTACAACACACTTTTTCCCACGAGTGTCGATATCATATCGACGCAGGAGTTCCATGATGCCGTTAGGAGTGGCACTGATGTAGCAAGGTAGTCCAATGGACATGCGTCCTACGTTGATAGGATGAAAGCCGTCCACGTCCTTTCGGTAGTCGATGGTCTCGATTACTTTTTGCTCGGAGATGTGCTTGGGGAGGGGCAACTGTACGATGAAACCATCTACATCGGCATTGTTGTTGAGTTCACGAACTTTGTCGAGGAGTGTTTCTTCGGTCACGTTGTCTTCAAAACGGATCAGTGTGGAGGTAAATCCACAAGTTTCGCAAGCCTTGACTTTGTTGGCGACATAAGTCTCACTTCCTCCATCATGACCTACCAAGATTGCGGCCAAGTGTGGACGTTTGCCTCCGTGTGCCAATATATCGGCTACTTCGGCTGCAATTTCTTGTTTTATTTGTTCGGCTATGGCTTTCCCATCAATAAGTGTCATGTTGTGTGTTGTTGTTATTTTGTTGTACAATTAGCGACCTAAGCCTGGACGTCCTTTTGGCATCATCTTTGCCATTTTCGCCATGTTGCTGCCTGTCATCATTTTCATCATCTTACGTGTCTGATCGAACTGTTTCAGCAATCGATTGACATCCTCTACTTTCGTTCCGCTACCTTTGGCTATGCGTTGGCGACGGCTGGTGTTGAGTACTTCCGGATGTTCACGTTCAATCGGGGTCATGGAGTAGATGATGGCTTCGATCCTCTTGAACACATTGTCATCGATGTCGATGTTTTTCAACGCTTTCCCAACGCCTGGAATCATGGCAGCAAGATCCTTGATGTTGCCCATTTTCTTGATTTGTTGAATTTGTTTCAGAAAGTCGTTGAAATCGAATTGGTTTTTCTGGATTTTCTTTTGTAGGCGTTTGGCTTCTTCTTCGTCGTATTGTTCCTGTGCGCGTTCCACGAGCGATACGATATCGCCCATGCCCAAGATACGGTCGGCCATACGTGCCGGATGGAATACGTCGATGGCATCGAGTTTCTCGCCGGTTCCCACAAATTTGATGGGCTTGTTTACTACAGTGCGGATTGATAAGGCCGCGCCACCTCGTGTGTCACCATCGAGTTTTGTGAGCACTACTCCATTGAAGTCAAGCCTTTCGTTGAATTCCTTGGCGGTGTTGACGGCATCTTGTCCGGTCATGGCATCGACTACGAACAACGTCTCGTCAGGATTGATGGCTTTTTTGATGGCTTCAATCTCGTTCATCATTTGTTCATCGACAGCCAAACGTCCTGCCGTATCGACAATGACGATGTCGAAGCCCTTGGCTTTGGCATGTTGGATGGCATTAAGTGCAATTTCTATGGGGCTTTGGTTGTTGGGCTCGCTATATACGGGCACTTCAACTTGCTCTCCTAAAACGGTGAGTTGCTGGATGGCAGCCGGACGATACACGTCACACGCTACGAGTAGCGGGCGACGACCACGTTTCTGCTTGAACATTCGTGCCAGCTTTCCACTGAAGGTAGTCTTTCCGGATCCTTGTAAGCCCGACATGAGGACAACGGCAGGATGGGACTTGAGTTCCACATCCGCTGTTTCACCACCCATAAGCGTGGTCAACTCGTCGTGCACTATCTTTACCATCAATTGCGATGGCTTCACGGCTGTCAGCACATTTTGTCCAAGTGCTTTTTCCTTTACGGTATCGGTGAAATTCTTGGCTACTTTGTAGTTTACATCGGCATCGAGCAATGCGCGTCTAACATCCTTCAGCGTTTCGGCAACATTGATTTCGGTGATTTTTCCCTCGCCTTTGAGTATCTTGAATGATCGTTCTAATCGTTCACTTAAATTGTCAAACATACTTTTGATTTATATTGAAAAGATGAAATTCCAAGAAAGGGTTATTGTTCTTATCAAAAAAAGGAGCATACCCCAAATAGGGAATACTCCTCTTTTATGATTCAGACAGAATGCTCCAAGAGGATTAGAGGTTCACTCTCTTCTCCTGAATACGAGCTTTCTTACCAGTCAGTTTGCGCAGGTAGTACAACTTGGCACGGCGAACCTTACCTACCTTGTTGATGGTAATGCTGTCGATGGCTGGCGACTCGATGGGGAAGATACGTTCAACACCTACTGTGCCTGACATTTTGCGAACAGTGAAACGTTTTTTGTCGCCATGTCCGCTAATTTTGATAACAACACCACGATACAACTGTACGCGTTCCTTGCTACCTTCAATGATACGATATGCTACTGTAACCGTGTCACCCGATTTGAATGAAGGGTGCTGCTTGCCTGTAGCAAATGCTTCTTCTGCGATTTTAATAAAATCCATCTTACAATTTTTTTTAATTGATTATCATTGTCCTGCGCAGCATTCTCAAGTAACTCCTCTTGACAGCGGCTACGCCGAAAGCGGTGCAAAGATACCACTTTTTTCATTCGCAGCAAATTTATTTCACTCATTTTTCTCTGATTTCGTTGGCTTGATGGCTTTTTTGTGCTATCTTTGGGCTTCATTATTTTAAGGAACGTGATGAAAAGATTATTTGTCGGCATTGTTTTTGTCGCCTTTTGTGTGTGCTGTGTCGCACAAATGCAGACTGAGGCAGAGTGGGTTGGGAAAAAGATGAGCAGCATGACGCTGGAGGAGAAGATAGGTCAGTTGTTTGTCTATAAATTCCAACCTGTCAATACGGCCGAGAATCTGCAATTGGTGAAGGATGTGATAGAACAATATCATATAGGAGGTGTCCTTTTTTCAGGAGGACAGCTCATGGAGCAGGCTAAGCTAACCAACTATGTGCAGGAACTGTCAGGCACACAGTTGCTGGTGACTTTTGACGGGGAATGGGGCTTGGCGATGCGCTTGAAAAGCACTACCCCCATGTTTCCGCGTAATCGTGTGCTGGGTTCGGTGTGCGACGATAATCTGATTTATGCCTACGGCCGTGAGGTGGCGCGTGAGTGTCGGGAACTTGGCGTGCATGTCAACTTCGCTCCGGTCGCCGATGTGGATACAAATCCCAAGAATCCGGTCATCGGCTCTCGTTCTTTTGGACGTGATGCTGCGGATGTGGCACGTAAGGTCGTGGCTTATTCGCGAGGGCTGGAGGATGGAGGAGTAATTGCGGTGGCAAAACATTTTCCTGGCCATGGCGACACGTCAGTTGACTCGCACAAGGCTTTGCCGGTACTTCATTTCGACAGGAACCGTCTTGAACGTGTCGAGCTCGTCCCATTCAAGGCAGCCATCCAGAGCGGCATTAATGGCATCATGGTGGGACATTTGCTGGTGCCTTCGGTGAGTGATAAGACCGCTTCCATTTCGCCGGAAATCAATAACCTACTTGTGAAGGAATTGGGATTCCGTGGACTTGTCTTCACCGATGCTTTGGAGATGAAGGGTGTTTCAGACAATCCTGATGTGTGTGCACAAGCCATCATCGCAGGCAATGACTTGCTTTTGGTCCCCTCCGACATGAAAAATGAAATGGAAGGTGTGCTAAGAGCCGTGAACGAAGGACGTATTTCGGAAGATTTGATCAATGAGAAATGTAGTAAGGTGTTGGGGTATAAATACCGTTTGGGATTGGCGCATCCGCAACGCATTAATCTCGAAGGCTTGTCAGAACGCATCAATTCTTCAGATGCATTACAACTTGTAGAACGTTTGAAGACAGCTTCTGAACAAGGCAAGGCATTGCTTGGCATTGACAGCATAGCCAAAGCGGGTATTGATGCAAAGGCATATTCTGGATGCCAGATTGTGGTATATCACAAGGGCGATCCCATTTACGACAAATGTTTCGGACACACCGACTATACGGGTAAGGAATCTGTGACCCATCGGCACATGTACGATTTGGCTTCGCTGACAAAAACCACGGCCACGATGTTGGCTGTAATGAAACTCCATGAAGAACAATGTTTTTCCTTGAAGGATGAAATTGGGAGATATGTGCCTCAGATGCAAGGCAGCGACAAAGAACACATCACCATCGAACAGTTGCTCTACCATCAGTCGGGGTTGCAGCCTTCGGTCAATGTCGCCCTGCGCGTCATCAATCCTCAGAGCTATGATCGCATGTATGTTCGCAAACCCGATGCTGACCATAAGTTGCGTGTGGGCAACCGGCTATGGGCTTGCACTTCGTTCGAATTGAGCCATGATAAGGTCCATACCATATACGACAGCGATTTCCGGGTGCAAGTGGCTGACCACATGTATGTGAACACGCATTTTAAGGACACTATCCTACACATGATTGCCCATGAGGTTCCTCTTCGTTCGAAAACTTACCGGTATAGTTGCCTCAATTTCGTGTTGTTGCAGCAAATGGTGGAGCAACTCACAGGCATGCCTCTCGATAAGTATTTGAGTGAGAATTTTTATGAGCCAATGGGCTTGAAACGGCTCACGTTCCAGCCCCTACGCAAATTTGCCACAAAGGAGGTTGTCCCCACAATTGCTGAGGATTATTTGCGCCAGATGCCATTGCGGGGATATGTGCATGATGAGCTGGCGGCATTTATGGGAGGTGTTTCCGGAAATGCAGGCTTGTTTGGCAATGCAGAGAGCGTAGCTGTGGTCTATCAGATGTTGCTTCAAGGTGGTCAATGGCAAGGTCAGCGATACTTGAAAGAGGAAACAGTGCGGTTTTTCTTGTCGAGCAAGTCGCCTTCCTGCCGGCGTGCCTTGGGTTTTGACAAACCCGACAAGCGGAATTCCCGTTCAAACCCTTGTTGCAAAGAGGCTCCGGCAACAGTAGTGGGGCATACAGGATTTACGGGTACTTGTGTGTGGGCCGATCCTACCAATGACTTGGTATATGTGTTTTTGAGCAATCGTACATATCCACGTCCTTTCGACCATAAGAAACTGATGCAAATGGACATTCGTTCGCGCATACAATACGTAATCTACTGCGCATTGAAAAAAAACTCCGCAAAATGAGGTCAGGACAGAAACTTTTAGTTATATTTGCGGCGATTTAGTTTAATCTATAAAAACAATTGAAAAATGGCTTACGTAATTGGTGACGATTGTATCGCTTGCGGTACTTGTATCGATGAATGTCCAGTAGGAGCAATTTCTGAAGGCGAAAAATATTCTATCGATCCTGACATGTGTACTGAGTGTGGAACTTGTGCTGACGCTTGTCCGTCAGAAGCAATTAGCTTAGGCGCATGATTTTTCCCCTCTTGGAGAAACAAAAAAGGTGATCAACAGTGTTGGTCACCTTTTTTGCGAGTATGCTCGGCATGAGCATTGTCTAATGGGCGCAAGTACCGAGTGAGCCCTGATAATGGGAAGGTTACATCCACAGACAAGGGAGCTTGCTTTTGACAGAAATGTTCGACAAGAAGTTTTGCATGGTAATGAATGTTCGCATGACGACACTGTACTTTGTCATTCTCGCTGCTTTTGCAGCTTGTATTTTTCCTGTTTTGCACGTCAGGCAAGTATCTCATGGAGGGCCTTATTAACGACTTGGCCTGTCTTATTCTACGTCAGTAGTGAAATCTTTATCCTCAACGACGTTGCCTGCGGCATCGGTGATGCGCCAGTGAGTGATGTTGCGGGCTTCTGACGAGATGCATACGCCACACTTTGTCACATTACGGCCGTCTGCCTCGTAGGGTACCAGATATCCCTTGCTCTCGATCTGGCTGAGGGCATTTTCTACCGTATTGCCCACCTTGAGTTCGAGAACATAGATGTCGTTTTTGGTCTTGATAACCACATCCGCACGACCGAGGATGCTCTTCACCTCGGTATCGACCTTGCTGTTAAGCAAGGAGAACACAATGTACATCAGTAGTTTGTAGAAGGCTTCACGCTTCTTCCGACGCATCCACTCCTTCCGGGTGATGATGTCGTAAGGGATAGAGGCGATGTAGGAGCGCAGCTCGGTAAGGGCCGCCGAGAGGTCACCGCGCTTTACGGCACGTGTCATGGCAAGGATGGTGGCATCGCGCTCCATGTCGTCAGTATCAATCAAGTAATTGGCTAACCCTTCAACCATTCCCTGACGAACCTCATGGTTGTGAAAATGAAGATTATAGACGTCATCCTCCTTGTCATAGCTTTCTATCGTGAGGTGTCCGCTTTGATAAAGCAGGGGAATCGGAGTCCTGGCCTTTTCGCATGGCACATTGAATGACGACAGGTTGAGTTCTGCGCCGTCAAAGTCAAGAGGGTTGAACTCAGGATAGTGCTTCAGGTGGTCAATAAGCGAAGTCATGGTCCCCGGCTCAAACCTGTATGGCTTGGCATCGTTGTCGTTGAGAGCTTTAAGGAGGCTGAAAGGCGCATACACATCCTTGCTCTTCTCCGAGAAATGGTAGCCGTCGTAATTCTTCTTCAGAAGTGCGTATGCTTCTTCGACAGAGATGCCCATGCCCTCTGCATACTCCTCTACGCACGGACGGAGAGTTGTGTCCAGTTCCTCCTGAGTAATGCCACAGATGCCGGAGTAGGCATCAATCATGGAAATCTGATTCAGATTGTTGAGATTGGAGAAGATGCTCAACTGGGCGAACTTTGTCACTCCTGTGATGAAGACAAAGCGGAGATATGCGCCTTCATCCTTCAGCACCTGGTAGAACTCACGGAGCATGGTGCGCATAGCATCCAGTTGCTCAGAATCATACATCAATCGCATGATGGCTGAATCATATTCGTCAAGAATGACGACAACCTTTTCGCCAGTTTGCTTGCATGCATTATGGATTAAAATCTGCTCATGAGTCGCGCGCTATTTCCCGCTATTCGTCGACGAAGTTACTGATTTTTACTTTAATAATCGGTAAGTTCTAATCAGATTTTTGAGTTTTTCGACAAAAACCAGCTATATAACGCCTGAATAACTTCAATATTGTATCGCAACAACAGCAGCAACCAACTACACCCCCTCAAAGTGAGAACCACGAGCAGGTATTTTGGGCGAAAAACGAGATGTGTTAAGCAGATTCTGTTTTTGTTGAGTTTCCCGTGCGCCAGAGCCTCCGCACGACTCACTGAGGAGGTGGCTACAATTCTGACTCACGGAAAACTGGTCGATTGTTTCTTTGGTTGGTTCCGTTGTTGAGCCTATCGAAGTATCTTCTGAGGCTTACTTCACAAGACGAAGCGAGTAGCCATAATTGCGAAGGCTGCTACTCCCAGTGCTGCCACTGGTTGCAATGAAGGTGTGGCGTAAGGCATACGTCACCTTGCTGCCAGAGGCAGGCGTGGAAGACCAGTAGTTGCCGCCAACAGCACCTGAACCATAACCAACAGCATCCTCCCCGCGACCACCTGCGGGAGGTAGACAAACCAGACCACTTGCTTCGGCAGTGACCCATTCATCTGCTGTGTATGACGTTGCGATTGTACCAGTATAGTCATCAGGAGCGATGATATAGCATACGCTCTTTCCTGCTACAGTTACGTTATTTTTACAAAGGTTTATGGCGTTAGTGCGTTTTTCGAGGAGATATCTCCACCCTTCGGTGGTTCCGTTTACTGATAAGACATATAGGCCAGAGGTACCTTCAACAATCAGACCGCCCTTGCTTTCTGCAAAGAATGGAACATCACTTGTGGTAGTTGTGCTTTCGTCGTACTTCAAGGCATACGAAGCAGCAGCGGTCTTTGTCCAATAGAAGTGGCTTACGTGGTTGGCATTCCATGCGGTTGGATAATCCATTTGATTTGCCTCAAACCCCCAATCTGTGCCGTTCCAGTAAAGGTTGGAACGGGTGAAGCGCACTTTCTTGGTTGCTGATACACTGAACTCGCCAGGAAGCAGGTTGATGTCGTCGCTGTTGCCAATCTTTTTGTAGTTCTCATTGAATGCGATTTCATAAATACTGTTTCTTGCCACAGCCACACCATTCTGCTTTGTGGTGCGCATAATCTTGGTGTTCGTGCCGTCCGAAATCTTGATAGTGACAGGATAATAGGTCTTTGCTGGTACCGGGACATAGAAAGTGCTACCCTGTGCTACACCAGAAGAACCGCAATTGATAGTTATCTTCTTGTCGGCCTCTGAGAGTGTCTTATCTGCAAATGTAACTGTAGGGACTGCAGATGACATGGTTACAGTAAACGCACCATGCATTTGTTCATTGGATGAAACTTCAAATGATTTGATTGTAGTGCCCTCGCCGCTAAATGTTCCAGTTGGAACAGTGATAGCCAATACACCACAGAGGTGCTGGAAGGAGAGCTTGGTGTTAGGGCTCTCGGCATACATTGGCATGTTGAACTTGCCTGCGGCATAGGTGTAGGTGGCAGGAAGACCTTCGTTATACATCGATGCAGGATAGTAAGCCTTGTACTTGCCTTCTACTGCAGAAGCTGGAGTTCCAGTTGTTGTGAAAGTGGCTATGTTTGTAGTAGAGGTGGTAGTGTACTCCACGCCATTAACGCTGATTGCATCGCCTTTCGACCATAGCACTTTGCCATAGTCACTACCGCTTGTGGTGTTGATGGTGGTACGTGTGGTAGCACCATCTCTCTCAATAATGGCAGTGAATGTGGTAGCGCCATCACTCGGTTTGCCACCATCTCTCATGAGTTCATCGTTGCTTGAACAACTGCTGAGTACAGCCATCGCTGCCATAGCCATGTAGAATAATCGTTTCATTGTCATCATCTTGTTTTTTAACGTTAATACCAGCCGTCTGTCGAACCTGATTCGTACTGTTCGTTTCCAAGTGCCTCTGGACTTGTGCAAATGATGTTTCTCTGCTTCACCTGATGCACCCTCACCTGGGGTGCTTCATACTGTTTCTTTTCTGTCATATGCTGAATAATTTTTTTTTGAATGGTTATGAATGTTGTTGAATGAAATCTTGTGTCAAAAATTCCCCCACAGGGAATCCAAAGGGTATATACGCAAAAAAAGCCCTGCCGCAGGTATCTCGTGAGACGACAGCAGCAGGGTTGTTTTTCCGTGTAACGTATTGATGTTGAATCGATTACAATTGCCCCCCCCCTAAAACCTGATTAGCTGACACGGCAACTGCCTGATAGCCTGCTGGGCGGGATACCAGAGCATTGTCAGTGACTTTGTGCGAAAGGTGTGTGTAGAGCATAGATAATGGACGCTGTTTTTTGCATTAATTCGATGCAAAATTACCACTTTTTCTGAAACGTGCAAGTTTTGTTCGGAAAAACTCACAAAATTTGTGGGCTCTCGAAAAAAATTACAGGACTCTCAAAAAAAATTACAGGACTCTCGTAAAGAAATTAGAGCCCTGTAAATGGGAAGGTTTTGGCCTTATTTCTGTGTGTTGTCTATTCCGTGCAAAAACAAACTTTTGTGCCAAGTCATTTTTTTAATCATCACTTACCTCCTGCTCGATTGTCGTATGGTGTCAGAGTGAGACCTCTGCGTCGGAACTCCGCACAAATGATGCCAGTAGCCATCGCTACATTGAGCGATTCTGAAGTAGGTGTTCCAAGGGGGTAATTGGGGATGAAGAGGCGTTTGGTTACATAGTCCCTTACATTTTGACTTATCCCATTGCCTTCGTTACCCATCACAATCAGTCCGTTTGGGGTTAAGGTTTCTCGGTAGATGTTTTGCCCATCAAGGAAAGTCCCATAGACAGGTGTGGTGGCAGGGAAGGATGCCAGCATGGTTGGCAGTTTGACACTGTACACATGCACTCTCGACAGGGCTCCCATGGTGGCTTGCACACATTTGGGATTGTATGCGTCGGCAGTGCCTTCTGAGCAAAACACATGTTGGATGCCAAACCAGTCGGCAAGGCGCAGGATAGTGCCCACGTTGCCCGGATCCTGCACGTCGTCGAGTGCAAGGCATAACTCTTCCTGAACCATTGACGTACATGAGGTTGGGTCGATCTCATCAGAGCGCATGGCAAATACCGCTAAAACATCTTGTGGATTCATGAGCAGACTGGCTCGTCGGAGCTCATCGTCACTCACTATCTCCACCTGAAGGTCAGGATGGGCATGAGCCCATGGCTCTATGGCAAGAATCATTTTGGGCTGAAAAGCGTCGAGCAAGTCGCCCACCAGTTTGTGCCCTTCGGCCACGAAGGCTTTTTCGGCTTTCCTGTGTTTTCGGTGTTCCAGCGAATGTATATATTTGATTTTATTCTTGCTAAGCATATATAATTTCAATAAAAAACCGTGCAAAACTAAGAAGATATTTCTATTTTTGCAAGCGAATTGAAGAATGAGGACGTCATATCGTTACATATTAGTTTGTTTGTTGTTCATCACATCCTCTTGTTCCACCGGCAAATTCTTGCATGAGGGCGAATTGCTTCTTGACAGGGTAGAGGTGACAACCGATAATCCCGACATTGCGCCAGTGGAATTACAGACTTATGTGAGGCAAACTCCGAATGCCCGTTGGTTCAATCTGTTTAAGGCTCCCATGCATTTGTATTGCCTTTCTTCACCCGACTCCGACAAGGGTTTCAGCCATTTCTTGCAGAAGATAGGCGAAAAACCGGTGGTGTATGACCCGTTAAAAGCAGAAAAATCACGTCAGGAAATGCAGAAAATGGTCCGAAATATGGGATATATGTCGGCACATGTGTCGGTCAATGAAATGATAAGGAAAAACAAGATAAGTATCAGCTATGTCATTGATGCCGGAAATCCTTACTATGTCCGACATTTGGCTTATGACATCGACGACCTGGCCATCAGTCGTCTCATAGCCAATGATTCGGTTCATTCCGGTCTGCACGAAGGCATGATGTTCGATGTGGTGGCTCTTGACAAGGAACGCACACGCATCACCAAGATGTTGCTCAACAATGGTTATTTCCATTTCAACAAGGAGATGATTTCTTACCAGGCCGATACGGTGCGAGGTTCCAATCAGGTCGATTTGATGATGCGGTTGGGATTTCCCGACAGTCGCTCACAACTGCCCCATGAAACTTTTCTCGTGAGTGATGTCGTGTATATGTTGGAGAGTGAGGAAAACGATTGCGTGGCCTATGACACGGTTGCAGTGAGTGGAATCAAAGTGCTTTCAAAGAATGATGGTTATTTGCGTCCAAATGTGGTGGCTGAGTTTAATCGCATCCAGGTGGGGAGACTTTATGACGAAAGTGCCGTGCAGCAAACCTATGCTTCGATGGCTCGCCTCAAGGCGTTGAAATATACGAGTGTGCGTTTTGAGGAGGACACAACGGGCCATCAACGTCAACTTCGGGCAATTGCCGTACTTACGAAAGCCAAGAACCAATCCGTTTCCTTTCAGCTTGAGGGTACCAACTCGGCGGGTGATCTTGGCGCAGCTGCTTCTGTCACATACCAGCATCGTAATTTGTTTCGTGGTTCAGAGGCATTGTCTATCAAACTTCGTGGCGCGTTTGAGGCTATCACTGGTGTGCGGGAAGGTTACGAGAACGACAACTATAAGGAATATGGCGTAGAGTCGAGTCTGAATTTTCCCCAATTCATGTTTCCCTTTCTTTCGAGCGGTTTCAAGCGAAGCATACGTGCCATGTCGGAAGTTGGTGTGACATTCAATTCGCAGGTACGACCTGAGTTCACCCGTACACTTTCATCGGCATCGTGGAGTTACAAGTGGACTGCCCAACAGCGTCAGCATCGTTTCGATTTGCTCGATGTGAACTATATCTATGTGCCCTATAAGTCGGAAGCATTCAAGAAGTATCTTGATGAAATGAGCAAGCACAATTCCATCCTGAAATACAGCTACGAGGACCAGTTTATTGTGAAAATGGGCTACACCTATACATACAACAGCGCAGGCAACACGCTCATGCGTCTTCCTTCGCGCACTTCACATTCTGTCCGGGTCAACATAGAGGAGTCGGGTAATTTGTTGGAGGCAGCTTCGAAATTGATTCATCCGGAGCCTAAGGACAAGGTGGGATATACTTTGGCGAACATCCATTTCGCGCAGTATGTACGTGGCGATTTCAGTTTCACCCAGAACTGGATGTTCGACCAGAAGAACTTCCTGGTTTTTCATTGGGGGATGGGTGTCGCTTACCCTTATGGCAACTCTAAGGTGTTGCCATTCGAAAAACGTTATTTTTCGGGTGGCCCGAACTCAGTGCGTGGGTGGTCGGTACGTGCGCTTGGACCTGGTTCGTATCGGGGCTCTTCAGAAGGTGCTGTGAGCTATGTGAACCACATGGGTGACATCAAGCTCGACCTGAATCTTGAATATCGTACTCACTTGTTCTGGAAATTCAATGGCGCAGTGTTTGTCGATGCTGGTAATATTTGGAACATCCGTGAATACGAAGGGCAGAGTGGGGGACTTTTCAAGTTCAACCGTTTTTATCAGCAGCTGGCTGTGGCTTATGGGTTAGGTGTGCGCTTCGATTTGGACTACCTCATTCTTCGTTTCGATTCCGGTATGAAGGCCATCAATCCGATGGAGGAAGGGAAGGATAAGTACCCGTTTCTTCATCATGACCTGAGCCGTGATTTCTGTTTTCATTTTGCCGTAGGGTATCCATTCTAAAAAAAAGATAAAATCTGTCGTTATGCGAGAAGTAAAAGTATATACCTTGGCCGATATTAAGGCTCTTGAACAGTGGTTTAGGGAGCAAACCTTGCCGCAGTCGTTGCAAATCAATCCTTCTGCCTTTTCTCCTGATTTGAAAAGTACGGTAGGTTATTTGTTCGAACAGGCCTATGCCATGGGCGAGAATCCTAAATTGCAAGGGGCTATGTATCGGTTGGAGGAAATCAAGGCGAAGTTGGAGGCAAACAATGTGTAAACAAATATAGGATTATGAAAAAGTTTTTTCTTCTCGTGACAATCGTTGTCTTGCTGATGTCGTGTGGCAAACCTAAGGTCTTCCTGACGCGCTATGTCAATCCCTTTATCGGTACTGCTGAGCATGGACATGTGTTTTTGGGAGCCAATGTGCCTTTCGGTATGGTTCAGTTGGGACCTACTCAGAACAATCGTACATGGGACTGGTGCTCTGGCTATCATTATTCCGATTCGCTTCTTCTCGGTTTCAGCCACATGCATCTTAGCGGTACTGGCTGTGGCGATTTGGGCGATATCTGTTTCCGCCCATTTGTCGATGACGCACAGGCGTTATTACGTTTCAGTCACCAGAATGAAATGGCTCGTCCTGGATATTATGCCGTGACACTCGACAACAGTGGCATAAAGGCTGAGCTCACGGCTACACAACGTACCGGCATGCATCGTTACACTTTCCCCGTCGATGATGGGAAAATGGCCATCGACCTTAGCGTAGGCTTGGGGTGGGATAAGACTACAGAGGCGAAAATCATGCAAGAAAGCGAACATGTCATCAATGGTTACCGCTATTCCAAGGGATGGGCAAATGCCCAGAAGGTGTATTTTACGGTACAGTTCAAGGATCCCATCACGCTCGTTTCCGACAGTATCGTTTGTTTTGGCCAGAAGGAGAACATCGTGAAGGTCGGCCTCAGCACCCAGAGCATTGAGGGGGCGAAGAAGAATCTTGCTGCCGAGAATCCATCGTGGGACTTCGATGAGGTGGCCCATCAGGCTACCATGGCTTGGGATGCACAACTTGCCAAGGTGAGAATAGCTACTGATGATGTGCGACAGAAAAGAGTGTTCTATACGGCTCTCTATCACACCATGATTGCCCCATCGGTGTATAGCGATGTGGATGCGGATTGTACGGAATATACTACGTTCTCGCTCTGGGACACTTATCGGGCGGCTCATCCTCTTTACACCATCATGCAGCCTGAGATGCAAGCTGATTTGGCAAATACGTTCATCCATCTTTATCAGAAGGAAGGCCATTTGCCCATTTGGCATCTGATGGGATGTGAGACAAACTGTATGGTGGGAAGCTCTGGCGTTCCTGTGCTCGGCGATATGGTCCTGAAAGGTTTTGTGGCTGACAAAGAGGCTGCCTACGAGGCCATGCGTGGTTCCATGCTGCTTGACAGTCGTTCGCTTGGATTGTTGAAACAATATGGCTATATACCATACGACAAGGAACATTCAGGACAAACCGTCGCTAAGGGTCTGGAGTATGCACTCGATGATGACGCTGTGGCTAAGGTGGCTGCAATGCTGAAAAAGGATAGTGATGTGGTCTATTTCGAAAAACGCAGCAAAAGTTATCAACGTTATTTCGATCCTGAAACAAAGTTCATGCGTGCCGTAGCTGCCGATGGCAAGTTCCGCCCAGGGTTTGTTCCCACTTTCAATAACAACAACCTGGATTACACCGAGGGAACAGCCTGGCAGTATCTGTGGCTGGTTCCTCATGATGTGAAGGGCTTGGTGTCGCTTTTGGGGGGCGAGGAAGCATTTGCCCAGAAGTTGGACTCGTTGTTCAGTGCCGACAGTAATCTGGGTGCCGATGCCGTACCTGACATTACCGGACTCATCGGTCAATACGCCCATGGCAATGAACCGGGTCATCACACACCTTATTTATATATGTACACCAAACAGCCATGGAAGACCGCCCAGTTGGTGCGGCAAATCATGACAACCCTTTACGATGACACTCCTGCCGGCATTTGTGGCAATGAGGATGTGGGACAGATGTCGGCGTGGTACGTCCTTTCGGCATTGGGACTCTATCAGGTAGAACCTGCGGGTGGACGTTTTGTGTTGGGCTCTCCCTTGTTTGCCGAAGCTACTGTGAATGTGGGCAATGGCAAGACTTTCACTATCATTGCCCATGACAACAGTGCCGAGAACATTTATGTTCAGTCGGTGAAACTCAATGGCGCGCCCTACAATAAGAACTTCGTTTGTTTTGATGACATTCGCCAAGGTGGTACGCTTGAGTTTACGATGGGGCCTGTTCCTTCAAATACATTTGGTGTGATGGATTAGAATCCCCCAAAAAGCGGTTCGACGCGGCCTGTGGACAAGGGCAATAGGAAAAGGGTCTTCATCGTGAAGACCCTTTGTGGAAATTCTAATGGTATTAATGTTCTAAGGTAAAAAAAGATTGTTCATCAGTTTTCAACACTGCAAAGGTCGGGTAATTTTTTTATGTGGGCAAATAATTTTTTATGTTATAAAACACTTTTTTAGGCTTTTTGCCCGTATTTGAACGAAAAATAACTACCTTCGCGGCGGAAAACATAAAAAATGTAAAGAAATGGCAGAGATAAACGAAACTGAAACAAGCGAAAAGAAAAGCTTGAATTTCATAGAGCAGGCAGTGGTCAATGATCTTGCTGAAGGGAAAAACGGAGGCAGGGTACAAACTCGTTTCCCGCCAGAACCCAATGGCTATCTGCACATTGGACATGCCAAAGCCATCTGTATGGATTTTGGCGTGGCTAAGAAATATGGTGGAGTGTGCAACCTGCGTTTCGATGATACCAATCCCACCAAGGAGGATGTGGAGTATGTCGAAGCCATCAAGGAAGACATCAAGTGGCTGGGATTCGAATGGGGCAACGAGTTTTACGCATCCGATTATTTCCAGCAGTTATGGGATTTTGCCATCAGGCTCATCAAGGAAGGAAAGGCCTACATCGATGAGCAGACTTCTGAGCAGATAGCCGAACAAAAGGGAACACCCACCATTCCCGGACAGGAGAGCCCTTATCGCAATCGTCCTGTCGAGGAAACATTGGAACTGTTCGAGAAGATGAATCGTGGTGAAATCGAAGAAGGCAAGATGGTGTTGCGTGCCAAAATAGATATGGCAAGTCCGAACATGCACTTCCGCGACCCTATCATCTATCGTGTTGTCAATGCTCCTCATCATCGTACTGGTACGACTTGGAAGGCTTATCCGATGTATGATTTTGCACACGGGCAGTCGGATTATTTCGAGGGTGTAACCCACTCGCTTTGCACACTTGAGTTCGTGCCTCACCGTCCGCTCTACGATTTGTTCGTCGATTGGGTGAAAGACGGGAAGGACCTGAACGATAATCGTCCTCATCAGTATGAGTTCAACAAGTTGAACCTCAACTACACTCTTATGAGCAAGCGCAACCTTCTCATTTTGGTAAAGGAGCATCTTGTCGATGGTTGGGACGACCCTCGTATGCCAACCATTTGTGCTTTCCGCCGTCGTGGTTATTCTCCGGAGTCTATCCGCAAATTTGTCGATAAGATCGGCTACACCACCTACGATGCACTCAACGACTTTGCCCTTCTTGAAAGTGCGGTGCGTGACGATTTGAATCAGCGTGCCACACGTGTCAGCGCGGTGCTCAATCCTGTGAAACTTACCATCGTCAATTATCCTGAAAACCAGGTGGAGGTGATGGAGGCCATCAACAATCCAGAGGATGAGAGTGCGGGCACTCATACCATTGAGTTTAGTCGCAACTTGTGGATGGAACGCGATGACTTCATGGAGGATGCTCCAAAGAAGTATTTCCGCATGACTCCCGGACAGGAGGTTCGTTTGAAGAATGCCTATATCGTGAAGTGTACGGGTTGTGTAAAGGATGAGGATGGCAACATCGTGGAGGTATTGGCTGAGTATGATGCTGAGTCGAAAACCGGTATGCCAGGCAGCAACCGTAAGGTCAAGGGCACACTCCATTGGGTGAGTCGTGACCATTGCTTGAAAGCAGAGGTGCGTCTTTATGACCGGTTGTGGATGGTCGAGAACCCTCGTGACGAGATGGCAGCCATCCGCGAAGCACAAAATTGCGATGCACTCACGGCTATGAAGCAAATGATCAATCCTGATTCTCTGCATGTGCTTACCGAGTGCTACGTGGAGAAGTATCTGGCCATGGCTCGTCCACTCGATTATCTGCAATTCCAGCGCACGGGTTATTTCACCGTCGATAAGGATTCTACGGCTGAGCATCTCATTTTCAACAAAACCGTTGGACTGAAGGATACTTGGAGCAAGGTCAATAAATAGGCTTTTCCCATTTGTATGGCTGAATTTATTACTTGGTGCCTCGATAACCTGAATTATTGGACCATCACATTGTTGATGACCATCGAAAGTTCGTTCATTCCTTTCCCCTCAGAGGTTGTTGTGCCGCCAGCTGCTTACAAGGCCGCTGGGGGCGATGAGCTCAATGTGGGACTGGTTGTGTTGTTTGCCACCATTGGTAGCGACTTGGGTGCTATCATCAATTATTACTTGGCTTGTTGGTTGGGTCGCCCCATCATTTACAAGTTTGCCGATAGCCGGCTGGGGCATCTCTGCCTGTTGTCTCGACAGAAAATAGAATATGCAGAGCAATATTTCAACGATCATGGCATTGTGTCTACTTTCGTGGGTCGCCTTATCACCGTTGTCCGTCAGCTCATCAGCATTCCTGCCGGACTGGCTCGTATGAAGTTTTCCACCTTTATGCTTTATACCACACTTGGCGCGGGCATTTGGAATGTCATCCTTGCTGTGATAGGTTATAGTCTTCAGAGTGTTGTCCCCGAGGATCAGCTTCTCGAAACGGTTACACGTTACAGTCACGAAATAGGTTTTGCCATCCTTGCGGTGGTGGTTCTTGCTGTAGCATGGATTTTGCTTCGCAAAAGGAGAAGAACAACGTAAGTCACGAGAACATAAAACGCCAGAGCCCACTTTCCCAAGTGGACTCTGTTGCTCAACCCTATCTGTGTTTTGGAGAGGAACCGTTGTCTTTGCTTATTGGACGGGGGCGAATATGTCGTCCAGTATGGTGGCCAAACGGTAACCAGCATTACGCAATTGCGAATATAGCAGGGGACGCATTTCGGCGGGAAGCCGATCGGGGAGCGTATCATTCTCCTTATACTTTACGGCAATGTCCCATGAGTCGTGAGCGCTGCTACGCCCATAGTCGTAGATGTCTCCTTTGCAGATTGCAGCAATCTCTGTTTGCGTAGCCGTATCCACAAGAAATGCCAGATCGCTGAAACTCCATGGAGCATCTTGGCTCATGATGCCACCATCCCAGAACGAATGGTATGTGGTCTCCTTACCTTTATATGTTACTTTGAAGTTCCCTTTCATCGGGCCATCTGGGAAAACAATGTGCATGGGGCAGTGCATATCACCTAAAAAATGAACTATTAGCGAAATGGCTCGCTTGCGTTCTTCGGGGTCCATGTTGTTGGCATTTTCCTTTAGCTGTTTGGATAGCTTGGCCGTGTAGTACAGTATGTTGTTGATGTAGCGTCCGTTCAGGTTGTCGGTAGGGTAGGGCTCTCCCTTTTCGTCCACGGTAAACGAATGGCTCCATGGCGAAATGTTTTCCGGAGTGGAAAAATCGAATCCCTTGAGCCATTTCACACGGGCGTCGTCTGGATTGGTAGGCACAAACCCCAAATCCATCTGCCATACGCTACGGTAGGTGTCGGCATCGGAGGCTACGGAAACGATGGTCATTCCATCCAGATACTTCTTCATGATGTCTTTGGCTTCAGGAGTAAGATGGTCGTAGGCAACTTTGGCTACGGTGGCATGCCCCAATCCTCCCCAAGCCAGTAGGGACGGAGTGCAAAGGATTAGGCAAATGCCCAATAAGGTGGCTTTCTTCATGATTTCTTGTTGATTTGTTAGGTGTTTGATTGTCCTGATGTTTTTGAATGGAACACTGTTTTGGAAAATATCCGGTAATTTCATGTCTGCATCTGGGTTATTCTGCGAAATCCCTGATGCGCTGTTCCTCGGCTATCCGGCAGATGAGTAGCGTGTTGTTCTTTTCAGCCACGATGTAGCCATCAAGTCCCTGTATCACCACCTTTCGCTCTTCAGTGGTGTGTACCATGCAGTTTCGGCTTTCGTACATTTGTATGTTGTCACCGATCATCACGTTGCCATCATGGTCTTTGTCCATGTTGTCTTGCAGCGAGCTCCAGGTGCCGAGGTCGCTCCAGCCGATGCTTGCCGGCATTACGAATATCTCCTCGGCCTTTTCCATCACGGCATAGTCGATGGAGATGTTCTCGCACAGAGGGAATTCCTTGTCAACCATTTCCTGTTCCTTTTCGGTAAAGAAGTACGGGAGAAGCCGTTCGAATACGTTGGCGATGTTTGGAGCATACACCCTGATGGAATTGACGATGGTGTTTACATTCCATACGAAAATGCCTGAGTTCCAGAAATAATAGTCTTTCTCAATGTATTTGCGGGCAGTGGCCAAGTCTGGTTTCTCCTTGAAAGCATCGACGCGGAAAATCTCTTTGTTCGATACTGCAGGCCGTGTCGTGTCGGCTTCTATGTAGCCATATCCCGTTTCCGGCCGGTTGGGGCGTAAGCCGATCGTCACGATGGCGTCTGATGCTTCCGTATATGACAAGGCGGAACCAATCAGTCGCTGAAACTCCGTTGTGTTCAGTACCAGATGGTCCGAGGGGGTTATTACGAGGTTGGCTTTCGGATAATTCTTCTTTATTTTCCAGCTCACGTAGGCGATGCAGGGTGCTGTGTTTCTTCTGCAAGGTTCTGACAGTATGTGGTCGTCTTGGATTTCAGGCAATTGTTGCTTGACGATGTTGGCATAGCTGCCTGAGGTGACCACCCAGATGTTTTCGGGTGGACAAATGCCCTGAAAGCGGTCCATGGTGAGCTGTAGCAATGTGCGCCCACATCCCAAAATGTCGAGGAACTGTTTCGGAAAGTCGGTGGTGCTCATGGGCCAGAATCTACTGCCTTTGCCACCGGCCATTATCACCAAATGGTTGTTTTTTGTCATGTCGGTATTATCTGTAAAAAAAAACAATGAGCAAATTTACGGATTATTTCTGATAATTACTGTATATTTGCAAAAAGTTTTATATATCACACTAATTATGAACAAAAGTATGTTTTTTGCAGCTTTGGCCATGGTTGGCTTGGCTGCGTGTGCACCTGCTCAGAAGCAGGAAACCACTAAATCAGGTTTGAATCCTGCCAATTTTGAGTCGGTGTTTGGCGGTAAGGAGACTCATCTTTACACGTTGACCAATAACAATGGGGTAGAGGTTTGCATTACCAACTTTGGCGCACGTATTGTGTCGGTCATGGTTCCCGACAAGGAAGGCAATTTCGTCGATGTGGCCCTTGGTTTCGATAAGGTCACCGATTACGAGACCATTCCTTCCGATTTCGGTGCTACCATTGGCCGCTATGCCAATCGTATCAATCAAGGCAAGATTACGGTCGATGGCGTTGAGTATCAGTTGCCTCGCAACAACAATGGCATCCATTGTCTCCATGGAGGCAGCACGCTTACTCCCGAACCTTTGGGCTGGCAGTATGCAGTGTTCAATGCCGATGCCGTTACCCCTAACAGCATTACCCTTTCGTACGTGAGCCCCGACATGGAAGCCAATTTCCCTGGTACTGTCAATCTGAAAGTCATCTTCACCTTGACCGATGCCAACGAAATCGACATCAATTACGAGGCTACTACCGACAAAAAGACGGTCATCAACCTCACCAACCACTCTTACTTCAATCTCAATGCCGATGCGAGTCCGATTATCGACAACATCCTTGCCATCAATGCAGACTACTTCACTCCCGTCGATGACACCTTCATGACCTCCGGAGAGATCCGTCCCGTTGAAGGCACTGTCATGGACTTCCGTCAGGGTCGTGTCATCGGTGAGGTTGTCAATGCCGACGACGATCAGATTCACAATGGCAAGGGTATAGACCACAACTGGGTGCTCAATGCCAAGCGCGACATCAACGTGCCGGCAGCCATGGTTTGGAGCAAGAACACAGGCATCACCCTTACCGTTTTCACCGACGAGCCTGGTCTGCAGATTTATACGGGCAATTTCCTCGATGGTACCGTCACAGGCAAGGGCGGCCAGCTTTATGGCCAGCGCACAGCCATTTGTCTGGAAAGCCAGAAGTTCCCCGACAGCCCCAACAAGGGCAATCTCGAAGGCTGGTACTCTGCCGAGCTGAATCCGGGCGAAACCTATCACAGCCGTTGCAAGTTCGTGTTTGGCACCCGCTGTTGTGAGGAACACGAATCGTGTCAGCATTGCGAGCATCACAACAAGTGACATACCAACGAGAGAAGAGTGGCCACCGTTGTGTGGCTACTCCCGTCTCTCGTTCTGATTATCGGCATTTATTAATCCCTAATTCCTTATACAATGAAAATACAGCTTATCCGTAGTGTTGGCGCAAGCCTGATTGGGTTGTTGTTGGTCCTTTGGCCCGATGTTGCCTTGCAATATTTGGTGATAGCCATTGGCGCGTTGTTCTTCGTTCCGGCCTTGTGGTCTGTCATCCGTTATTTCACGCGTCCATCGGCTGAGCGTCCGCTTTTCCCGATGGCGCCAGTTGGCAGTGCCCTTTTCGGTTTTCTGCTCATGATTGCTCCCTCGTTCTTTGTCAGCATCTTCATGCTCCTTTTTGGTGCTTTGCTTACCTATTTGGGGTTGAGCATGATTATCTCGTTGGTGGCAGCTCATCGCTGGTCCTCTTTTTCCTGGATGTTCTTTTTGGCTCCTGTAGTGCTTACAGCGATTGGCATTATTGTGCTCGTCGATCCTTTTGGATCGGCATCGGTCAGTTTTCTGCTGTTGGGCATAGGAATTTTGGCGTATGGAGTCATCGATCTTGTCTATAATTACTTTTTCAAACTTCGCAGGCAGGAGTCTGCATTCATCAGTAAGGTGACCGATGTCCACGATGCCGAATCAGCTGAGGAAATCCCCAATGTGGAGGATGCGGAGATTGTTTCCGACGAGGGTGAAGCGTCTGTCGATGATGACCGACAGCCAAAGGAATAAGGAATCAGGAATCCACACCTAACAGACTACAGATGTAGTCTGTTTTCTTTTGTGTCGGCAGCGATGCGTCGATCCATTCTACTACGAATCCGCGTCGTTCCATGCCGTGGAACCATGTCATTTGTCGTTTGGCGAATTGGTGGATGGCAATTTCGAGTTGGCCAAACATCTCTTTGTACGACAATTCGCCGAGGATGTGCAATGTCACGTATTTGTATTCCAGGCCATAGTGGAGCAATGCGTTGATGCTCACGCCATTGTTTATGAGCCCCCGTATCTCGTCCACCATGCCTTCGTCGAGACGTTGTCGCAGACGGGCTGAGATTCTTTCCCTACGCAGTTCCCTACTGATGTCGATGCCAATGAGCAGGTTGTTGATGCGAGGAAACGACGCATCCTCGTGGGCAAAGTCGTAGGCTTTCAGTACGGATTCCACGTAGAGCCCTGTTCCTCCACACAGAACAGGCAGCAGTCCTTTGCTCCTCACCAGTTGGTAAGCCTTCAGGAAGTCGCGTTGGTATTCATACACATTGTATTTGTAGCCCGGTTCCACAATGTCTATCAGGTGATGCGGAATGGTGTCTTCTCCCACCCGGTATTCGTCAAGGTCCTTGCCGGTGCCGATGTCCATGCGTCGATACACTTGCCGGCTGTCTGCACTTATCACCTCCGAGTGTAGGCGGTAGGCCAAATCCACAGCCAGCGATGTCTTTCCCGATGCGGTGGGTCCTACGATGGTCACAAGCTCATGGTTCATCCTATGCGCGAAACTTTTCTGAGTCGTTCTTCGTCTATCAGTTTTATCTTGCGTCCGTCGATGGCGATAAGCTTTTCGTTGGCAAAGTTCGAGAGGGTCCTGATGGCGTTTGAGGTGGTCATGTTCGAAAGGCTGGCCAGGTCCTCGCGCGACAGGAAGATGCTTAGCGTGCAGCCGTCTTCCTCCATGCCGTAGGAGTTTTTCAGCACCAATAGCGATTCGGCCAACCGTCCGCGTATGTGTTTCTGGGTCAGGTTTACTGTCCGTGAGTCGCTGATGCCCAAATCCACCGACAGCTGGCGGATGAAGAACATGGCCAGTCCTGCATTGGCGTTGATGAGGGTGCAGATTATGTCCATGGGAATCAGGCAGATGGTACACGTTTCGAATGCGGCAGCGTTGGTCACATAGTCTTCGTCGGCAAAAAAGGCGCGATAGGCAAAATATTCCTTGTGGTTGATGACCCTTATGATCTGGTTCCTGCCACCCACACCTTGTTTCGATATTTTCACCTTTCCCGAAAGCAAGCACATCAGGTACTGAGGTTTCTCGCTCTCATAGTAGATCAT
Source organism: Bacteroides sp. UBA1773 (assembly GCA_002315285.1). GTDB lineage: Bacteria > Bacteroidota > Bacteroidia > Bacteroidales > Bacteroidaceae > DCGR01. Next base: position 23,483 of record DCGR01000082.1, read on the forward strand.
TTCATTCTTCTTGTAAACCTGAATCGTGAAATTCTGTGCCAACAACACACGCTGCTCTGGTGTCAGTGGAAGCCACAAATCGGGAATACATCCCGCAATTTCCTCTTCCGTCAACACCTTTTTTACCTTTTCCATGTTCTACAACATTGTTTTACAGCACAAAGGTAATTCATTTATTTCATTCCCACCAAAAACATCGAATTATTTTTTAAGCACTTACTCAGTCTGGGCATGTAAGGCCTGTTACCAGTGGTCGCCAAATGCCTGCAACCGACAATGTGTGAAGAAGGTGTAAGGCGAAATTCTCACCTTACACCTTCCTGATGCGCAATCGATGGTGGTCGCTGGTCAGAAGCTCTGACGACGGCTTCTCAGTTCCAGTTCTCCTGTTCCGGATCTATGGAAATCTCTATCTGTTCCTGGTCGGGCGAGGTGTTCAGCGTCACGTTCACGGTGTGTACGTAGCCAGGGCGGAAGCTCAGCGAGTATTCCAGCAGGTAGGCTATGCCGCCCATGGTGATTTCTATGAGTGGGGTCTTCTTCTCGATGTTCTGCGGCACCACCACAGCCTCAAACCGTAAACTGTTCACCTTCTTCATCGTAATGGTGTTCTTCCCGCCAAAGGCATCCTTCTCCACAGAGCCCTTTGTCCAATCCACACGGCCCGATGTGGTGGTGTTATAGATGTGGGTGACAATGTCGTCCGGAATTTCTCCCTCGAACTTCGGCCCTTTCTCCAACTTCACCACAAGTTTCGACATCATGTGCCTGAAGTCGAGGTTCACTGGCTGTATGGGGTCGGACTTGCTGACGTTCGTAGTCACGGCATAAAGCAGGTCGGATGCCTCGTAGCCGTCGCCATCCTGGTTGGTTGCCACGCTGAACGGATAGTTCTCGATGGAGCCGATGCTTGCCTGATACGGATACATGGCATAGAAGTCGCAGGCATTCGCGCTCCAGTAGAGCGGGCGGGTTGCCGCCCACGAGGAGCCGTCGAAGGTGAGTCTCTCGTTGTTGAGGTAGTTTCCGCCCACCTGAAGTGGCATTTGGGTGTCGCCATCGTATTCCACTGCGTAGAGCGACACGGCATCATCTGCCTCGAACCCCGTTGCTGTAGCCCTGGTCTGGCAAGGCAGGCCCAAGCTGAATGAAATCTCGTCTGAATACTTTTTCGTTGCCGTTTCTTCCTTGCTGCAGGAAGCCAGCGACATGATGGCTGCAAGTATGAGTATGGTTTTTTTCATAATCGTATCTCCTTATTTTGTTTTGCTGAAGTCGGGGTGTTCGCCCATATAGATAATCGAACCTTGTTCGCTGCCTCGGTTCCATTTCGGATCCACGCCGCTTGTGCGGTCGTTGCCGGTTCCCTTCGAGGTTGGTCCGAAGTCGTCCTTGTCCTTGGCATAGAAGTCGGCCAGCGTAAATGTCTCGCCGGCATACGCCTTGATGCGCTCCACGATGGCTTGGCGGCTGATGGTCGAATAGTAGGGTATGTTGTTGTTCATGCAGCTGGTAGCTTCCGATCGGTACATGCCTCGCGAGTGCATGTAGCCACCCTCGTATATGTCCACATAGTCGGAGTATTGGCTGTGGTAGAGCAGGTGTGCCCAGGGCACCCTCGAGGGGTCGGAGCTCATCGATAGGTTCTTGAACCAGCCCAATGCCTTCATGTTGCCATAGCTCGATCCTGTGTCACTGTCGCTTTGTGGGTGGTCGCATCCGTCTATACAAGTGCAATTTTGGACGAATGCATTGTGATAGATGTATTCGTCGCCCAGTTTTCCGAACCCATGTCCACCTGCTTCGTGTTGCACTATTCCCCGGTAGTCGTAGGGGTAAGCGTCGGTGCTCACAGGGCAGCAGGCTATGGCCGATCCGTCGCCATACATCAGCGCTACGCCCTCGTAGGCGGAGGTGTTCATCATCATTATCACCAACGACTGCTGCAGATTCATCGAGGCGTTGGCTTTCATCGCCCAGGCGAAGCAGTCGGTGGCGTTGGGTGACAGGATGCGGTTCTGGCTGAACGAACTGCCAAACTTCGTGTTCTTGATGGTGCTCACCGTGCCGATGCCGCTGTCGTCGCTCATGCCCACCACGGCCTTCACGTTGAAGTATTCCTTGTAGCTCTTGTAGGGCTCCACGTCGAAGAAATGTCCGTAGCCCGCTTCGGCATTGGCAAGGAAGGTGCCTTTGGCAATGTCCTTGGCATCGTAGCCATCGCCGATAAGCACGATGTCGATGCCGGGGCCTGTGGTGGCGGTGTGGTAGGTCATCACGTCGCCGTCGGCATAGTCGTAGTCGTATTGCTCGATGTCCATGGAGCAGGTGTGTTCCTTCTCGTCGAGCAGGAACACCAGTTCGCCGCTACGACCTTTGTAGTTCTTGTACGAAGGACTGTTGAAGCTCCCTTCGTTCACCTCGAAGGTGTCGTTGGTGCGGGCCATTTCGCTCACGCTGATGGTCACGTCGGTCTTGCCCGTGCCGTGGTCTGGAGTTACTGTCACCCAGTCGGGCTTGCTCTGTATGCTCCAGTCGAAGCCGGCAGGACAGCGCAGGGTGTAGGTCTTGGCGAGGGACGCATTGAGTGCGCGCATCTGTTGGCGGCTCACCGAGAAGTCGTAGTGGGCAGTTATTCGCTTGAAGTCGCTCCATCCCGATTCGGCTTGGTAGCGTTTCACCGATTGTGCGGGAACTTCTACGTTGAAGTTGTCCTTGGCTACGCCATTGAAACAGCCTGACTGGATGGTGGGTGGTTCTACCGCATTGCAAGTGATGTTTGATATGTAATAACAACTTGAAAATGCATTGCTTTGGATGGTCTGTAGCGATTCAGGTAAGTTGAGCGAAATAAGTTTACCGCAGTTTTCGAAAGCATTTGATTCAATGCTGATTAAACCTTCGTTGAATTCTATGGATTGCAGCCTCTGGTTGCCTCTAAATGTAGAACCTCCTATTGTTCGCAAGGACTCTGGGAATAATACTTTTGAAAAATTATTTCCAGAAAAACAGGCGCTTGGGATTTCTATCGTTCCATTGGGAATCACAAGGTCTCCAGTGAAATGACAACCACCGAATTCACCTGATTCTAAATTCGTGACATTATTCAGATTCAATTGGCCTGTGAATCCACAGTCTGAGAAAGTGTCCCCTTTTAATTTTGTGGTTTTATCTGGAATCTTTAATCCTTCGGTAAAACTTCCGGCATTCTGAAAGGCTGATCGTCCTATTTCAAGTAAATTGTCAGGAAGTATTAATCGGCCTGATAATCTGCAATTTCGGAATGCTTCGGTTCCTATTGTTTCCAGTGATTCAGGAAATACGAGGCTGCCAGATAAGGAAAGGCAAGTTTCGAAAGCGTAACTTTGGATTTCTTTCAGTTTGCTGTTGAAGGTAACGCTGCTGATACTCGTTTTATAAAACGCACTGGCACCAATGACAGTTACATCTTCAGGAATGATAAGGGCTCCTGATAGAGTGGTTCCATAAAATGTGGATTGTCCTATTACTGTGACATATTCAGGAAATACAAAGTTGCACAGCGACTTTTTGTTTGCAAAGGCTTCGACTGGAATGACACCTCTCTCTTTCTCGTACCAATAGTATCGAGAGCTTATCTGACGATCGGGCAATCCATATTGCCCAATTAGATTGTTCAAATTGGGAGAAGAGGTTGATACATTAGTAATTTCTTTCTCTCCACCGTATGTCTCCATTTCCTTGAGGTTCACGGACTCGAGGATAGCCATGGAGTCTCTCATGAAATAGTAGTCGCGATGGGAAATCTGTCCTGTCACCTTCAGGTTGCGGATTTTGTCGGGGTTCTTGCCGGCATCCTTTATCATCTTTCCCAAGGTGCCCATGGTTTCCACATGCACCACATAGTATTGCCGTGCTTCGCCACCGTGGGTGTTCTTGTCTTCCGTCCAGTCGGTAATCTGTGTATCGGCCAGCTGGAGTTCATAGGTGCCCGATGGGCTCTTTTTGTTGATGCTGATGTCCACGTTCAGCTGTTTGCCAGTCAGGTAGTCGGTGGCAGTGTTTTGCTTGAAGCCGTAGGCAATGCCATCGATGGTTATGGCGAATAGCCGTGTGTCGGCAGCCACGCTCTGCGGAATGACCACCGCGCGGAACTGGTCGTTGTCCTGCGTACACATCACGATGCCATCGGCTTGTGCTTCGCCCACCTTGGTGGCTGCTCCCGTGGCATAGTTTATCGTGGCCTTGCGCGAGGTGTTGGTAAGGATGACACTCTTCTGGAGGTTGGCAAACTCACCGTCGCCAAAGCCTGTTCCCTCGGTCAGGGTGAGCTGTACGGCCGACAGCTTGTGGCTCAGCTTCACGCCCACACTGCCCTCGGTGGGTGTCACGTCGGCACTCTTTCCCCAAAGGAAGTCGGAAGCCTCGTAGCCACTGAGTGTCGAGACGGTGGCTTCTGAACTCTGGTCCTTCTGTACCTCGAAGTTGGCGGCCTCGATACTGCTGATGTTGGCTTGGTAGGGATAGTACAGGTAGATATCCACATGGGTGTTCACGTCCTTGTAATACACCTTTTTCATCGGGTTCCACTTGTGGTTGGGCTCATCGAACACGTACTTCACGTTGTCGGCTTGGTTGCCTTCCTCGACGAGGGTGCCGGGCAGGGTGTTATTGCCGGTGTAGTTCACTGCATATAGTCCCAGCGCATCCTTGTCCACGAAGCCATCGGCGGTGGCCTTGCTTTGCTGCTGGTCGATGGATCCGCAGATGTTGAGCGGAATCAGGTTCGCCTCGTCCACTTGGTTGGTGGGTACGGAATCTTCAGAGCACGTTGCGGTGAGGAATCCTAACGAGAGCGCAAGCAATAATTGTTTTGAATGTCTCATGTTGTTCATCTATTAAGTTGTTGTTTGTCTCATCTCGAATTGTTGGTCAGTCGGCTGAGCCGTGGATGTTCCCTCCATCGCTCCAGCCGTCCAGACCGAAATCGGCACCCACCTCGGCAATGTCGTGGATGCGGCTTGCCATGGAGGGTAGGACGGTCTTGTAGGCAGAAACGGCAGCGGTGGGCACGTAGAGCAGTAGGTTGGCGTCGCATCCGGCAAACACGTCGTTGCCTAAGGTAGGCGGCGTGTCGGCGGTGAACACCACGGCTTCGAGAGCGCTACAGTTCTTGAAGGTGTTGGCGGGCAGCGTGGCAATCTGTGCCGGTATGGCCACGGTCTTCAGCATGTCATAGCCCTCGAACGATGGCAACGATTGCAGACTGCTGAAAAACTGCAGCTCGGCAAAGTGGAGGATGCTTTTTGGGAAGGGGTTCTCGCCCGCGGAACGGGTGGACACGCCCAAGTCGCTGACGGTAGCCGCTTCGAGGAATGAGATTTGTCCGTCGGCATTCTTGTCGAACAGTTCCAGACACTTGGCCTTCACCGAAGCATCCTTGAAGGTGAGCATTGACTGTACGAAGCCCGCGGCAATGGTGTTGTACGACTTTCCTGCTGAGAAAGTGACATTGGAGAAGTAGGCCGAAAAACTCGTTGTGCTGGTGTTGACGGTGATTGTACGGTTGGGCGTCGTGGAAGCCAGTATGCCCATGAAGATGGTCTTGTTGCCTCTGACGTTGGTGTTGAGCGAAGCCGTATAGCTCACTGTTGCGTTTCCGCTTCCGCTTCCGCTCGAGGCGTTGGCTGTCAGCTTGTCGTTCGAGATTGAGCAGGTCAACCGGTCGTTCATGCCGCTGATTTCCACGCTCGTGACAGGAGTGGAGATAGGCAGTTCGGTGAGGTTGATGCGGATGAACGACATCAGGAACTCGAAATTCACCGACAGGTTGGTAATCTGGTTGCTCGCATCGGCCACCGTGTGGTGTGCCACCATGGCCAGTGAAGGGTCGGTTGTGGTTTGGGTGGAGTAGCCGATGGTGGCGGAGGAGAAGTCAGCCTCGGCGGTATAGTTCTGGCAAGGATAGAGGAATGCCAGTTTGTCGCCGGCGTTGATAGTGCCGGTAAGTGTACCTGTGAACGTGGTAGTGGTACCGGCCGAGTTGGCCGACAGCGAACCGCCCAGTGCCTTGCCCGTGGTGACGTTTATGACGGAAATCTTGTCGCCCTTCGTCCACGACAAGCGGATGACTGACAGGCCGGACGCTTTTGTCGCGATGTCTTCCATTTCGGCCATTTCGGCATCGACGGCAAACTGATGTGTCGCGCACGATGTTTCCGGTGTTTCCTTGTGGCAGGAAAGTGCCAGCACGAACGTTGCGAATAGGTAAATGTATTTTCTCATGTCTTTTTTTGTTTTTGGGTGTTTGTCATTCCACATCCTCCGTGGGGTCTGAATCGGAGTAAGGAGAGCCGGTAAGCATCTGTTTGCGGATCTTGATTTCAAACTCTCTGACGGTAGGTGCCTGATAGGTTTTCTTTGTTTCCATAATCGTTTTGTTTTTATAGGTTGGTAAATATGCACAAATTTAGTGGTCGGATGGGAGTGCTGGCAAGAGTGCGATGGGTTTTCTTCAGCGAAAACATGCGGATTGTTGGCGATACGTATGGACATACGAAATGCCGACAGCGACTTCGATGCTTATGAACGTCTTTTTTGGGGCCATGCCAATTGCTCCTGTTGTGCTCTCGCGGTTCCTTCGATAGCGGTAATTTTCTCTGGTTTGCCACACATACAAAAACGTGTAGCCGACTGCTGCCCGTTCCACTGTATGTAGGCTCTCGCATTGTCCTATTAGTTGAAACAAGCAACGCTGAAAGCCCCACTATGATGAACATATATGAGTCCACTTTAAAAAGTCATCGTAACTATTCAGGCCGTGTA
>DCGR01000082.1:30319-30510 GCA_002315285.1 Bacteroides sp. UBA1773
AATTAACAATCAGGCCAGAAGTGTTCTTTTCGCAACACTAAATAAGTGAAATTTTTTAACGTGGAAAAATTATTTGCAACTTTTTATTGCTCAGGTGCTTAAAGACTTAATTTATAAAAGTATTGCGGAATTAAGGTTGTATTAAGCCTATCGAAGATGCATCGAACGAATAATAGTCAAAGAGAGGTAGA
>DCGR01000045.1:0-3063 GCA_002315285.1 Bacteroides sp. UBA1773
TTTCAAATAAATTTAAACAGCTTCTCAGTCACGTAGCCCGCTACGCTCCTTCTGCCCAACTCCAAAATATTTCAACAATCCAAGGCAAAATCGTATCAACTTATTATTTAACCATCACTTAAAGAACTAATCGGGTTTTACCCTCACAAGCAACAATGAAACAAATCAGCAAGGAAGAGATCCTACAACGCGCGCAACATGTGTTCGACTCAATGGAAAAGCGCGTGAGTGAAACTGACATGAAGCGAGTGAAAGACGCCTTCGCGCTGGCCAGCGAAGCACACAGTCAGCAAAAAAGAATATCGGGCGAACCTTACATCGTACATCCGATAGCTGTAGCAAGAATTGCTGCTGAAGAACTTGAACTGGATGCAAACACCGTGATTGCCGCCTTTCTGCACGATGTGGTGGAAGACACCCCATACACTGTGGAAGATATCCGAGAGCGCTTTGGTGACGATGTGGCATTCTTGGTGAACGTGGTGACAAAGCGCAAGAAAGAGAAATACGCCCACACAAAACAAGTGGATAACTACAAGCAGATCCTTGCTTCTGTGAACTACGATGTGCGCGCCTTGCTGGTGAAACTGAGCGACCGCCTACACAACATGCGTACCTTGGAAAGCATGATGCCAGAGAAACAGATGAAGATAGCGGGTGAAACGGATTTCTTTTATGCACCTCTGGCTGGCCGGCTCGGACTATTCCATGTAAAATCGGAGCTGGAAAACCTGTCATTCCGTTTCCGTTGTCCAAGGGAATACAAGTACATTGAACAGGAACTAGCAGAGGACCAACGGCGAACAGCCGAAACACTAAGAATCTTTCTGGAGAGAATAGATGAGCTTCTGAAAGCAAAAGGGATATCGGCACGCACACAGATAAGATACCGAATGCCATACAGTGTGTGGCGAGACATGAAGAATGAAGCCTGCGACTTCACTCATGTGGATTTCAAACACTATGTACGAGTGATTTATACCCCCCAAGAAGGTGAAAGCGAGAAAGACACCAGCCTACACATCTACTCTATCCTGTCGAGCGAATTTAGGGAAAGGCCATGTAGCGTGAACAACTTCATTGACAATCCGAAAGACAACGGATATCAGGGGTTTCACGTGAAATTCCTGAACAAAGCCGGCATTTGGGAAGAGTTGCACATTGCTTCGGAGCGAATGCACCGAAACTCGAAACTGGGTTGTGTGGTGGAACGTGGCGAAACCTGGCTTGAAAGATTCCGAAACGTGCTGAAAGACATTGCAGAGGGTAACGACGGATATTTCATGGAGGGTGTCAGCTCCTCGCTCTACAACGAGGACATCATTGCCTTCACCCCCAAAGGCAGAGGCGTAATCCTTCCCAAAGGTGCCACAGCACTCGACTTCGCTTTCGAAGTACACACCAACATTGGAGAACATGCACAATATGCACGCATCAATGGCAAGCTTTGCCCTATCAAGACCGAACTGCACCGTGGAGACTGCGTGGAAATTGGCACCAACAACCATCTGATTCCACAGCCGGAATGGCTGGAATTTGCCAACACCTATAAGGCCAAACGCCGACTGCATGAACTACTGAAACGTCAACCACGACTGGAGTACCAACGATGCGAGATTTGCCAGCCTCTACCTGGCGATGAAGTGATTGGCTTCAAGGATATCCATGGAGTCATCACGCTACACAGCAGACATTGCCCTGAAGCTATCCATTGGGCATCAGAAAACGGCGATTCCATCGTGAAAGTAAACTTCACACAAAATGATGCCATCACATACCCCATCCATTTCAAGATCATAGCCATTGACCGTTATCATCTGCTAAGCGACATCATCAATTGCTTTGTAGAAAAGGGACACTTATCAATGAACAAACTGGAAATTGTCAACGAAGACCAGATTGTAACTTGTTCCATCGATTTTTCGGCACACTCGATTGATGATGTGGAAAACACGCAACGCAACATTGCACAGATAGACGGGGTAGATGAGGTGCAACGTGTATTGTAGAAACATCCACACTCAACGACGTAGCAAGGCATCAAGATAATCGACATACCACTGCGGCTCGTGCCGCATCACGACATAACGATGAGGGCCATCGCTACAAGGAGAAAAAACATTCTCGCCTGTAGAAGCATCGACCGACAGTTTGCCACATACCGTGTCAAAGCCAGCCGCATGAGGATCACCACTTATTGCCATCAACACAGTGAGAGGATCCCAAGCATAACGTCCCTTTCCACTACCGTGAGCCACCAAAACCTGATGCAGCAAATCCGTGTCGGATAATTGCGAACCTACCACTACCTGAATGCCTATCTCCCATCCTAAAAAAGTAATGGGCGTAGGCCACGAGGCAGCTATCAAAGCTCCTGCCGCACAGCTTCGGGCTGTTCGGGTGAAATTGTTTTCCTTTCCAGATGGATATTTGCCCGCCATCATCCAAAGATGACGCACTTTCGACTTCACCAAATCCAATCCACCAAGGTTACAAATCGTGTCGGGCTTACTTAGCAAAAGACGAGCCAAGGCATTGGGATAACCTACGGCAACGATGTCGATAGAATCGGCTGCATCTGCAAGTAATTTACGGTAGAACTCGACACAATCCTCACAAGCATATACATCGCTTACAGCACGTTGTGGATGTGAATTGACAATAAGCTCATGATACGATGGCTTTCCTGTGAAATCAGTTGCCTCCTTATCAACACCCAAGGGAACATCCGGATGGCCTTCATAATCGAGGAATGAAGAGACTGAAGCCACACTGGTAGGACGGATTGCCGAGAGGCAAATGCCATCGACCACTACCCTACCTTCGCGCTCCTGCTGCAAAAGCAAACGTATGGCACAAGCATCATCCACATCGGTCCACCAATCGGTGTCGAAAATGACATGCCGAGCAACGACAGAACGAAAGCCAGACAAAGATTGGGCAAAACCGAAATTGACGAAAAGGGAACTACATAGGATAACCACCACGCAGAAACGGATGTATTTCAGAGTTTTCATAATGTGTACTAAGGTTTTCATTCGGTGGAGGTAATGGGATTCGAAC
>DCGR01000045.1:3109-3239 GCA_002315285.1 Bacteroides sp. UBA1773
CCAGGCTGAGCTATACCCCCGAAACAGCTACAATACACAAGGCCACACCAGCCTCACCATTCCTGCATTCCAACCATAGACGCAAACGCGCTCTAAGGTTTTCGCTCGGTGGAGGTAATGGGATTCGAAC
>DCGR01000045.1:3283-42801 GCA_002315285.1 Bacteroides sp. UBA1773
CCAGGCTGAGCTATACCCCCGAAACGGTTGCAGCACACAAGGCCACAACCGGTTATTGTCATTTAGCGATAATAAGATAATAATTCTTCTTACCTTTCTGCACAAGCAGATACTTGTCGTCGAGCAAATCGGCTGTGTTGACAACCTGATCAAAAGCGCCCAATTTCTCTTTGTTGACACTCACGCCACCACCCTGAGTAAGTTTACGCATCTCGCCTTTCGAAACGAACACCTGAGAAGCATCGGTAAACAAATCCACGGCTTTCACACCCTCCTCAAACAGACTGCGCGAAACCTCATATTGCGGTACTCCATTGAACACATCGAGCAACGTGGCCTCATCGAGCCTGAGCAACGAATCCTTGGTAGCCTTGCCGAAAAGTATGTTGGAGGCCTCAACAGCAGCTTCATAATCCTCGATGGAATGTACCATGACGGTTACCTCCTTGGCCAAACGCTTCTGAAGCAAACGCTGTCCTGGATCCTGCTGATGGTTGGCTATCAAAGCCTCTATTTCATCCTTGGGCAGACTAGTGAAAATCTTGATGTAACGTTCTGCATCGGCATCACTCACATTAAGCCAGAACTGATAGAACTTATACGGTGAAGTGTATTCACGACTTAACCATACGTTACCACTCTCGGTCTTGCCAAACTTTCCGCCATCGGCTTTGGTGATGAGCGGACACGTAAGTGCATACACCTCGCCACCAGTGGTACGGCGGATGAGTTCAGCTCCAGTAGTGATGTTTCCCCACTGGTCACTACCACCCATCTGCAACTTACAGTTCTTATGCTGATTGAGGTAAAGGTAGTCGTAGCCTTGGAGCAACTGATATGTGAACTCCGTAAAGCTCAAGCCATCACGTGCCTCGCCATTCAGACGTTTCTGTACGGAATCCTTGGCCATCATGTAGTTGACCGTAATGTGCTTACCTATCTCGCGTGCAAAATCGAGAAAAGTGAAATCCTTCATCCAGTCGTAGTTGTTCACAAGTTCAGCCTTGTTGGGAGCATCGCTCTCGAAATCGAGGAAACGGCTCAATTGTGTCTTGATACAAGCAACATTATGACGTAGAGTCTCCTCGTTGAGCAGATTGCGTTCCTGGCTCTTTCCTGAGGGATCGCCAATCATACCTGTAGCTCCACCAATCAACGCCAACGGCTTGTGGCCGCAACGCTGCAAATGCCGTAACATCATAATGCCACACAGATGACCAATATGCAAGGAGTCAGCCGTAGGGTCGATACCCACGTAGGCTGTTACCATCTCTCTCTCCAGCAACTCTTCGGTACCAGGCATCATCGTGTGCACCATACCGCGCCATTTCAGTTCTTCTACAAAATTCATTGAATGAATAATTTTCGGCAAAGGTAAGTGATTATTTCTAATTTTTCAAATTCTTCCGGCCGAAAGTTTCATATTTCGAACCGAATATTGTGTTACCAACCCAAATCCTTCATGGTTCGCGGTGCTGGAACAGGAGGCAAAGGCTTGCGATCCTTCAATTGTTCAAGTATCACCTCAATGGCTTTGTTGAGTTGCTGGTCGATACCTTGCTGCTCTTTCACCGGGTCATTATCAATCAATATGTCAGGGTCGACACCATGGTTCTCGACTATCCACTGACCGGTATTCACATCGTAATTGGTGAAGAACGGCACACGCACATCGGTACCATCGATGTAAGGCAATGACCCACTGATGCCGATGATGCCACCCCAAGTGCGAGTACCGATGACAGTTCCCATGTTGTTGGCCTTGAAGCTCCAAGGGAACAAATCGCCATCGGATGCCGAGTATTTGTTGACCAAAAGCACCTTCGGACCGACCAACGTGCCATCGGGTACGGTGTTGGTTCTTGATGAAGTGCGGCTCATGGTCATTCGATAAGGCTTACGCAACAAACGATCGATGATCATTGGCGAAACATTACCTCCACCATTGGCACGATCATCGACAATGAGCGCCTCCTTGTCGAGTTGCGGATAGTAGTAACGGGCGAATTCGTTCAATCCATCGACACCCATATCGGGTATATAGACATAGCCAACACGACCACCTGTGGCCTTCTCGACTGTCTGAATGTTGCGTTGTACCCATTCATAATGATACAAAGGATATTCATCGGCAATGGGACTGACAACAACATTGTGCGCACCCTCTGCCGATGGTTTGGAATTGATGCTCAACTCGACAAGCACATCAGCCCTGCCCACCAACAACTGATAGATGTTGGATACGGCATTGGCAGGTATGCCATCGATGGCCGTGATGTAGTCGCCCACCTTCACGTTCATGCCTGGCTCAGTGAATGGCGAACGGAGGCTCTTGCTATAAGGAGCTCCCCGCAGGATTTTGGTTATCTGGAAGAAGCCACTCTTGTCGGCTTTCAATTCTGCACCCAGCAATCCCATGTTGACACGTTTTGCTTCTGGCTTCTCACCTGGAGACACGTACGCATGTCCACACGACAATTCCGAAATCATCTCACCGATAACGTAGTTCAAGTCCAAACGGCTCTTCACGTAAGGCAACAGCACCGCATACTTTTCCTTGATGGCCTTCCAATCACGACCGTGCATATTCTCCAAATAGAAACCATCGCGGAAAGCACGCCACACCTCATCAAAGATTTGAGCCCACTCCTCGCCATAGCTTACCGTTGTCGTCATCCGGCTCATATCCACCGCTTTCTCCAAATGAGCCTTTCCACGCGGTATGTCGCACACATAAACCTTCTGTTCCCCTGCACTGAACTTCACGAACAAAGCCTTTTTACTTCCCATAGTCACAGACATCACAGCCTCAGCCACCTGCTCTTGTTCCTGGCTTTTCAAATCGAAACAAGAAGTGCTTCGACCTGAACTATACCACACCTTGGCACCATCGCAATAGAAATTATAATAGGATCCGACCGGCAGAGGCAACTTGACAATACGGCCTTCGATGCCCTCGGGATCAATGACAACAGCTTTGGGAGTTTCCTTGCCAGCTTCAACATTTTTCTCGCCAGAACCCTTTCCATCAGTTCTGTCTGTCCTTATGGCATCGTTGACAGGCAATAATGGCGAAGGCGTATCCTTGGCAAGCATGGCCATGTAAATACCTCCCATACGTGTATATACATGATTCCATTCAAAAGAGCCATATTGCGGATTCAGGTCGCGCTCGGAACTGAACACCAAGTATTTGCCATCTGAACTAAACGTAGGAGAAGATGAATGATACCACTTTTCTGTAATAGGATACTCCTTGTGTGTGTTCAGATTGAACACATACACAACAGCCATCTCATTCATCCCGCTCTTCGTGTAAGTGATCCATTGGCTATCGGACGAAAACTCCAGGCCATGAAATTCTCCTTCAGGATTCTGGAGCAAGGTTTGCTTTTTCTGGCTCTCCACCTCCACCTCAACTACACGGTTCTTTCGGTCGGTATAGAGTATCTTCTTGCCATTGGGTAGCCAATAGATAGAACGGATGTAAGTGTCGCTATCGTGAGTAAGCTGCTTGGGTTCTCCTCCAACATTCGCTTGCAACCACACCTCGGTCTCGCCTGTACGATCACTGATGTATGCCACGTATTTCCCATCGGGACTTACTACCACACAACGCTCATTGGCACCCGAAGTGCGTGTGATGTTCTTGGTGACACCTTTCTCCACAGGCACATCGAACACCTCGCCACGAGCAGCGACAAACAAGCGCTCGCCATTGGTGGAAAGCGAATAATCACCCGAATTGGCAGTCACGTGCTTGAGTTCCTCACGAGCATAGATGTTGTCGGCACTCAAGGTAATATGGATTTGTTCGCTTTTGCGCGTCTTAGGATCCAACTGGTAGAGATAGCCACCATGCTCATATACGATAAGCTGTCCGTTGCATGAAGGGAACTTCACGTCATAATCGGTATAGTTGGTCACTTTCTCGGTAGTCTTAGTCTTTGTATCATACACAAAGATGTTCATGGTCATGTCGCGGTCGGAAATGAAGAAAATCTCGTGGCCCACCCACATAGGCATGATGTCCTGCGACACGTTGTCGGTGAGGTTCTCGACTGTTTTCCTGGCTGGATTGTAAAGCCAGATTTCATCGGCCATACCACCCTTGTAATATTTCCACGTACGGAACTCGCGCATTACCCGGTTATAGGCAAACAACTTTCCATCGGGCGAATAAGAACAGAAACCGCCCTCTGGAAGAGGTATTTCCTCGGGCATTCCACCCGACAAGGACGCTTTCCACAACTTTCCTTCGAATCCATCGCCAATGCGATTGCGAAACACCACCTGCTTCCCATCGGGTGTCCAAGTAAGCGTCATGTTGTTGGGCCCCATGCGGTCGCCCATGTCATCGCGACTGTTTGTGGAAGTGTAAGTCAGTCGCCTTGGTTCACCACCCGTTGCAGGCATGACATACACTTCGGTGTTTCCATCGTACTGTCCGGTAAAAGCAATTTGACTTCCATCAGGAGAGAAACGGGCGAAAATCTCGACTCCCACGTGAGAGGTCAAGCGCTGTGCCTCACCACCGGCAAGAGGTGCTTTGTAAAGGTCACCAGCATAAGTAAACACTACATCCTGTCCGTTAGTAGTGGGGAAACGCAACAGACGAGCCTCATCGGCCCAACTGCTCGCAATACAACCAGCCCACAACAGCAATGCAAATAAATCTCTTTTCATCTAATTGTACAATTGTTAAAATGTTATCACTGCCTCAGTCATCCACAAATCAGAATTCTCGGTCTTCGCCTTTCCCAATTCGTACGGTTCGGACGTGACCATCCTTTGAAATGGAGACATAATCGAAGCTTTGCTCCTCCACTGTGCCTTTGACTCTTTTGATTTCATCGTAGTTGCAATCGGCCATGACATTGATTTGAGTCTGCCCTCCTGGAAATTTGAGAAAATAATCACGGTGCTTATGCCCACAGACAACACAAATCATTCGCAAATCCTGACGCGATGCAAAATCGTAGGTCGTTTCTCCCAACTTGAATGTCGAGTGCTCACTGAATGCGGAAAGCGCAATCTCAGCAGAGATTCTCCGTTTCTCCCCCAGAAAAGGTATATGGCTGACAAATACCAAGCCGAACCCTCTCGGAGCCCCAAGGATAGCCTCTTCTACAATCCAGCGAAGCTGTGTGTCTGAGAGGCCACTTTGCATGTTGTCATCCTGAACCGTATCGATCGTGTCAAACACCACATATCTCACTTTTTTGCCAGGACAGTCATAATAAAAATACGAAGTGTATGGATCAGATTCGTTTGACACCGCTTTCGCTGGACGGAAACGTTCCAACAACTTAGTGCTTTCCCAAGCCGGGAGGGTTTTACGCTCCTTGGTTATCCATTTCTTCTTACCAGTGTAATTGACTATATCGTGATTTCCTCTGGCCCAGAGAATGGGAGAAACTCCACGCATTTGTTCCAAAGCAGAGATTTGCATCGCCATTCCCTCGTTGAAATCATCTACGTATGTAAGTACATCACCTCCATATACGATGAGCCTCTTTCCTGTCATGTGCTCAAGAGTTTCGATAAGGGTAGCCGAGTTGCCATAATTGATGGGGAAATGCATGTCGGTGATGAAATAGAAACCGTCAACCTCGCTTTTCTGCAGTTGTCTTATCCGGTCAGCCTTTTCTTCAAGATAGGGAACATAATAATCAGGGACTTCGCGCACCTCTTCGCATTTGCCAATGATATAGCGTCGCACATCGTTCCACTTGAAATATACTCCGTTGATGGCTTCAAGTCCGGGAAACACCACCTCTTTTTCATTGAACAATGCCTTCACGAGGACATCCGACTTCACATTCCTATAGAATTCAAGTTGGAGATTACTGGCCATGCAAATCTGGTTGAAACTCTGCCAATAACGGTACGGGGCATCCTCATAAGCAGAAAACGCATATCCACCAATACCAAGCAAATTCATGGTCGGACCCACATTGCCATCATGGGCAAAGCGAAAATCGGCACAATGCCCGTTACCATCCAATGCCCTATCGGCATCATCGATTATCAGACGTAGCCATTTCTTGCCACTTTTAGCCACACCAAAGCGTGTCGGAGCGAATGTCCCATATTTTGCATTGAAGGCGACATCTCTTTTCTTGTAAAATGCCAGCAATTCCTCACTGGGGAAAAAACGCAGAGGATCGACCTTGATGTCAAGGCATCCAGCAGAAGAAGATGCCTGAAACAGACTGAAAAGGACGTTCGGTGAAGCTTTGTATCCAACAAAAAGTCTCGACTGAAGACCCATCAGCTCACTTTCAGTAGGTGACATGGCTTTCTCTTCGACCCTGATCAAGGAGTCCAACACTTCGCCTTTCATTGATTTATCGTCTGGTCGGCTGAAATTGACCATTTCAAATCCACATCCAACATGAAAGTCAAGACCAGATTCGGCCGATGGCAGCCCTGCCATGAATCCTGCCATGCTCTGTATGGTTCGCTGTACAGACGTAGATGTGCAACTGACGATTTTCCGATCTTTTTGGTGAAAAACCGATGGACAGCGAGCTGCAAGCCTGCTGGCTATGCCAGTGTGCTCCGCAGCTCCCCGTTTTGTCAGCATTCCATCCATTCCCACATGGGCTTGTTGGATATGACGTAGTTCCATCCTGAGACTGTCTCCCTCAGGAGTAAGCGATTGGGTCGCATGAAGAGAATCAAGCAATGCCACTACAGTGTCATACACCTCACCCCCCCGAGTTTGATAGCGGCTTCCATGTCGGCCAAAATGGCTTATATAAAATGCTGCATAGCCTTTCGGCACAGGGGTATATTCGGTTTCCTGCCAATAATACGGAGAATGGCAGGCCGCAGCCCTGTAGGGGTGCTCTTTGATGGCAGATAGGATTGCTTCGTCGTTCATCTCCTGAGCCACGCATTTCACTCCAAAAAATTCAGTCACAAGCAATAGCATTGTGGCAAAATGCAAAAATCCTCTTTTCATTCGAAATCATTTGTTAGCGAAACCGCCCGAAAGCCGTCTCATCACTACTATTCCTTCACACTGGCACACAACATTTTCATTCTCTTTGACAAAAGCAAAAATGCCATGTGCCTCATCTTGTCATTCTATTGTCAAAACATTTGTCGATCCACTGGCAGAACTACCTCCAACCATCACATCAAAAGTACCTGCAATGTTGTCCACGGTGTTCGAGTTGTCATCCCACCATGCCAACTGCTTAGGAGTAAGTTCTATCGACACATTGTCCACAGCACCTGCTTTCACATGAACGCGCTTGAATGCCCGGAGTGCCTTGAATGGTCCTGTAGGATCGTCGTGCTTGCGCAGATATACCTGAACCACCTCATCGCCATCCATACCGCCTTGATTACGTACTTCCACCTGAACGGTGACGGATTGTCCCACCTTGACGATTTGTGGCATTTTCACGTCACTATAGCTGAATGTAGTATAGCTCAAGCCATAGCCGAAGGGGAACAAAGGTTCCTCCTTGAGATAACGATAGGTGTGGCCAGCCATGTTGTAATCCTGAAAGTCTGGAAGTTGATCAATGCTTTTATAAAAGGTCACAGGTAATCTGCCAGCGGGATTATACTCGCCAAACAGCACATCGGCCACTGCTGTTCCACCCTGTTGTCCTCCATACCAAGCCTGCAAAATAGCCTTGCATGACTTTGTTTCGGGAACAAGTCCGATGGCCGATCCTGAACAGTTCACCAGAATCACAGGCTTGCCTGTAGCCGACAATGCCTGCAGCAGCTGACGCTGCACAGCTGGAAGTTCAATGTCGGTACGGTCGCCACCACGGAAACCAGGAAGCTTCACACCCATTTCCTCACCCTCCAGACGTGGAGAGATACCACCTACAAATACCACGACATCAGCATCGTTCACTTGACGAAGCACCTCGCTGGTTGCAACCTGTTCCTTCAGACAGATGTCGAAATCGAGTTGAGCTTCACCACCACAATATTCCCAATCAATTCGAATCGGGTAGCTCTTGCCTGCCTCAACCTGCATGGATTGCGATGATACACCAGCTCCATGATGGGATGACCCCTTGCCAATCTCCTTACCATCGATCAACAACTGATATTGTCCACGCTGGTAAAAGTCAAAAATCACTTCACCCGACTTTTGTGGTGTGAGTACACTCTCGTAGCGAGCGGAAAAATCCGTCTGATTGACAGCAGGTGCAAACGTACTGCCACCCATCGTGCCTAAATGGAATGGAACCTCTATCATGCACTCAGTCACAGGATTACCTTCTTGACTGGCATTATTCCAATAAGTGGCTTTGAAACCATTGCTACCATCGGCCTTACACTCACTGAAGATGCTATGCTTCACCCACTCATCAACGCAACTACATGCTTCAGCATAAATCAGTTTGTCGGTAGGTCCGAGTTTACTTCGAATACCCTCCAAAACAGTTACTGTGCGACGGGGCTGTCCGTTGTAGTTGCCCCACTCCATAATGGAGTCGTTGGCATTAGGTCCAACAACGGCTATCGTCTTGCCTCCCTGTTTCAAAGGAAGAATGTTATCACGATTCTGTAGTAAGACTATCGACTCACGCGCCATCTGCAATGCCAACAAATCGCTTTCAGCCGTTGCTACCTTCGAAAAAGGTATCTTTGTCCACGACACCAGTTCATCGGCATCCATTTCTCCCAACTGGAAACGAGCCTTCAAGAGGCGAGCCACACTGGTGTTCAGGCTCTCCTCTGTAATCAATCCCCGCTCCACACTTTCCTTCAAATGCTTGTAAGAAGAGCCACATTCCAAATCGGTACCCGTCAGCACCGCCTTTGCCGAAGCGGAGGCACCATCAGGATAAGTTTCATGACGACCCTTTTTATAGAAATCATCGATGGCACCACAATCAGACAACACGATTCCATCGTAACCCCACTCTCCACGCAGAATCTGCATCAGCAATTTGTCGCTACCACAGCAAGGTTCGCCTTCGAAACGATTGTAGGCGCACATCACCTCACGTACTTTTCCCTCGCGCACCAATGTCTCAAATGCTGGCAAGTAAGTCTCATACAAGTCACGCGGACTGATGTCGGCTGCATCAAACTGATGCCGGTTCCATTCCGGACCGGAGTGTACAGCAAAATGCTTGGCACAAGCATGAAGCTTCTCGTATTTCTCGTTCGCATCCAAGCACTGCAAACCTCTCACCACTTCCAATCCCATTACGGAAGTCAGGTACGGATCCTCACCGTATGTCTCGAAGCCACGTCCCCAACGAGGATCACGGAAAATATTGATGTTTGGTGTCCAAACTGTCAAACCTTCGTATCGATCTACCTCTCCCTCTTGTTTTGCCTTGGTGTTCTTGGCCCGTGCCTCGTCGCTTGCCACCACGAAAACATCGTGAAGCAATGACGGATTGAACGAGGCCGACATACCAATAGGCATGGGAAATACCGTTGCCAAACCGTTGCGTGCAATACCGTGCAACGATTCGTTCCACCAATTGTATTTTTTTATGCCCAAACGCTCTACAGGAGCGCTGACATCCATCATCAATTGAATTTTTTCATCGAGTGTGAGTTCTTTTACCAAAGCCTCTGCTCGTTCTTCAGCTGGCAAACCAGTGTTTTGCCACGTGTTTTTGTTGTTGCATCCAACCAAAGCGATAATGATGGAAGCACAAAAAACAATGTTTTTTTTCATGACTCATACGATTTATTGTTCTACCCATTTTGTCCATTTGCCATTCGACTGATTGGCTTGCCACATTGTCTCTACAAACTGCATACCTCTTACTCCCTCATACACGTCAGGGAAGTCCAGACATTCCGCTTGTGGAACCTGTCCCAAAGCCTTTGCACGTACTGTTTTGGCGAAATTGCGATATATGTTTGCAAATGCCTCAATATAGCCTTCTGGATGTCCACCAGGAACACGAACATTCCATAATGCCAGGTTGCTTAAGTCTGCATAGCCATTTCCCATTCGGATTTCTTCCGTAGGCCTGTCCAGCCATTTGGCATAAATGGTATTCGGTTCCATTTGCCGCCACTCCATGCCACCCCGTTCGCCATAAACGCGTAGGCGAATGTTGTTTTCCTCGCCTGTTGCAATTTGTGTGGCTTGCAATATGCCAGTCACTCCGTCTTCAAAATGAAGGAAAGCTGCGGCATCATCATCCACTTGCCGACCCTCTACAAAAGTATGCAATTCACCACAAAGTTCTTCAACCCGCAAACCTGTGACATATTCGCACAGGTGCCATGCATGAGTGGCTATGTCACCTAAACATCCACCCCTTCCTGCTGTTTCCGGATTCGTGCGCCAACCAGCGTTATTGCCTCCCTGTAATTCTATGCGTTGGGAAAGCCATCCTTGTGTATATTCCATAAAGACACGACGCAGCTTGCCCAAGTCACCTCGTGCGATGCGCGATTTCATCTCTTTCACAGCTGGATAGGCCGAATACGTATGCGTAAGTGCCAGCGTCAGTCCCGTTTGTTCTACCTTTTTTTGCAACTGTAATGCCTCCTCCAAAGAAAAAGTCATGGGCTTGTCCACAACAACATTAAATCCCAAGTCGAGTGCCATGTAGGCCTGCTCGAAATGTACTTTGTTAGGAGTCACAATAGCCACAAAATCCATCCGTTGCTCGGTAGGAAGTTGGGCTTCACATCGCAACATTTCCTGATACGTAGCATATACGCGCGACTCAGGTACATACCATTTTCGTGCTGTCTGCAATGAAATTTGGTAATCGCGGCTAAAGCAGCCACAAACCAGTTCAATGTCATTTTCCATCAAGGCGGCTCGCAGATGAACCGGGCCAATGAATGCACATCCGCCACCACCTATCATTCCCATACGTAGTTTCCTGTTTTCCATAAGGCTTTAGAAGATTGGTATGTACATCGTTGCAACACATTCATTACGAATGCCATTGCAACGATGTCAAAAAAAATATTGTCAGTCGTTATTTGAAAGCATAGTGGAAACCATCCACCTTGTTCCAGTCTCCACGGGTAAAATCAGGGAATTTCACTGGCATCGAATTGTTTTCAAGGGAAATGCGGCTCAATTCCTGTACGCTACTCCACTCTGCAGCATCATACACATCCTCATCGAGTGGCAAGCCATTGCGCAAGCAATACACCAAACGATAATCCATGATATAGTCCATGCCACCATGACCACCCACTTGTTTTGCCTTTTCCTCTATTTCCTTCACGAAGTCGGGACGATAAGCCACCAGCAGCGAGTCCATAACTTCCTGTGACACAGCGTTATGTCCGTTGATTTCCTTCACCGAGATTTGCTGTATAGGATATTTGTTGGCAAAACCTGCAGTACCCGTCAACTGGTGCATACGGCTATAAGGACGATAGGCATACACATTATGTTGCACTTCGATGAGTTTCTTCTGTTCCGTCTGGATGAGGCTGATGGTATGGTCGCCATCGGCACATTCGTCTTTGTCTCTCCACTTTTTAGCACTTACACGTCCGTTGTACGAAGGAGTATCCATAGCTACGAGGTAATCCATCTTATCACCACGGTGAATGTTCATGACCTGGCAAATAGGACCAAGGCCGTGAGTAGGATAGTTATCACCACGGTGAGCCATGTTATAGTCAAGACGCCATGTCTCGCTGTGATCCCAATCTTCGGCAAGGAAGTGAATGTAGGCACCTTCTACGTGGTACACATTACCAAACAAGCCTTGCTGTGCCATGTTGAGCGTGGAAAGTTCAAAGAAGTCGTAGCAACAGTTCTCAAGCATCATGCAATGGCGACGTGTCTTCTCTGAAGTGTTCACCATGCGCCAGCAATCCTCGATAGTCATGGCAGCAGGCACCTCAATGGCAGCATGATGTCCATTCTCCATGGCACACACAGCCACGTTCACGTGGTCCAACCAGTCAGTAGCAATATACACCAGGTCAATGTCATCGCGTTTGCAAAGTTCCTTGTAAGCCTCATCGCCCACATAACCCTCGGCAGCAGGCAGACCGTTCTTGGCAAGAATGTCGTTGCAAATGTCGATTCTCTCTTGTTTCACATCGCACAAAGCCACGATTTTCACCCCATCAATCTGGGTGTAACGACGCACCGCACCAGTGCCTCGTCCGCCGATGCCGACGAAAGCCACACGCACGGTATCAATAGGATCGCAAGTCATGCCCAAAGCACTGGTTTGTCCGTCTTCACGCGCCGGAGTTTCCAACACAATCATTCCATCTTCGATATGGGCAGGCACAGAAGCAGGAACTGTCTTAGTGCATGATGATACCACAACCATGCACAATGCAAGAAGCAAATAAGCTGTTTTCTTCATTGGTAAATAATTTGAAAATAAAAGAATTGAATGAGGAACAAAAAAGTCAAGCAGCCGACAACGCAAGTTCTTGAGAAACCAGACTTATCAGGCATGCTTGACCATAAACATTTCGTTGCGAAGAAAAATCTTCGCTACAATCACATATAATCCTTCCAGTCAACCAAACGCATATCACCTTTTTTCAGGAAAGTGTCGTGCATGGCCAACGATGCTGACAATGTGTGAGGAGTCTGGCCCTTGCCTGCACTGTGTACATAGTCCCACAAGATGTTCTTGTAGTCGGGGTGTGCACAGTTCTCGATGATGGTTTCAGCACGTTGTACCGGACTTTTGCCACGCAAGTCGGCAATACCCTGTTCGGTGACGATAATGTTGACATCGTGTTCCGTGTGGTCAGCATGCGACACCATCGGAACAATGGCGCTGATTTTTCCTTCCTTCGCTACCGATGGACAAGTGAAAATGCTGATGTAAGCATTGCGGGTGAAGTCGCCTGAGCCACCAATACCGTTCATCATCTTCGTACCCGTGACATGAGTAGAGTTCACATTGCCATAGATATCAGCCTCGAGCGCAGTGTTAATGGAAATGACACCCAACCGGCGAATGACACCAGGGTTGTTGGAGATTTCACTCTGACGGAGCACCAGTTTGTCCTTGAAGAACTCGATGTCATCATAAATACCCTTCAAGCAATCGTTGGTGACGGTAAGCGAACACGTGGAACCAAACTTGATACGTCCCTGACGAATCAGCCCTACTACAGAATCCTGCAACACTTCGGTGTACATTTGGAAAGCGGGGATATGTTCCGAACGACCTAAAGCGCCCAACACGGCATTTGCGATGTTACCCACACCACTCTGCAAAGGCAGGAAAGTAGAAGGGATGATGCCACGGTGCATGTCGTTCTCCAGAAACTCGGCCACGTTCTGGCCAATCTTGTCGGTGACAGGATCAGGAGCAGTGAACGAACGCGCCTGGTCGGGAATATTACATTCAACCACGCCCAACACCTTCTTCGGGTCAATCTGTACGTAAGGCAAACCGATACGGTCGCTTGGCTTATGGATAGGAATTTCCATGCGGTAAGGCGGATCCAAAGGTTCATACACATCGTGCAGACATTTTGCTGCCAAGCTATGGGCGGCATTCAGCTCGATGATGATGTGGTCGGCCAGACGGGCAATGGTCGGTACGATGCCACCAGCTGCCGTCAGATAAACCTTGCCATCGTCGGTGACATCGCATGCTTCGATGATGGCGATGTTCACCTTGCCCATGAATCCGTAACGGAGTTCCTGTGCCATCTGCGACAAGTGAAGGTCGTTATAGGCAATTTCGCCATTGTTCACAGCCTTGCGAAAATCCGGATTGGTAGTATAGGGAGCCCGGTAACGTATGGCCTTCACCCTGCTCAGGATACCATCCGTTGCCTCACCAGTCGAAGCACCTGTGAAGACACCTATCTGGAACGGACGACCAGCGGCATGTTCGGCCTCAGCTATCTTTGCAATTTCCGGAGTAACGGCCTTTGCGGTACCTGCCGGTGTAAATCCAGACAGACCAATGTTATACCCATGTTTTACATAACTTGCAGCTTCTGCTGCTGAAATACGTTTAAATGCCATGATGCAATGTGTTTGATTTTTTATTTTGTTTTTGATGTTCGTACAATCCTCTAATCTATCGGGTGGCAAATTTAGTGAATATTTTCCATTATCATTCACATCATTTAAATTAAAATAATCGTGCAGGTATCCGCTACGCCACAAACATCAGCACGAAGGACTACCATGGCCTGCACACTCTGACAGAACCGATTTCATGTATTCGCCGATTTCATCGAGGATGTCGAACAATTCCGAAGTGGTTTCGGCACGCAACATGCGGATGCGTATCTCACGGAAATTAGGAATACCCTTGAAAAGGGGCGATGCTGCCAAATGGCGTCGAACGTGCAAGATGCCTCGTCGTTCGTCAAGTAGGTTCACGCTATCGTTTATCTCACGACGCAACACATCCATCTGCCATTCCCTCGACAATGGCGGTAACAGTTCACCCGTTTGCAGGTAATGCCTCACCTCTTTGAAAATCCAAGGCCGTCCAAATGATGCTCTGCCTATCATGACGCCATCCACTCCATATTTTTCAAAGCATTCGGCTGCTCGTTCGGGAGTACTGATGTCACCATTCCCGACAATAGGTATGTGTAGCCGTGGATTTCGCTTCACTTCTCCTATCAAGTCCCAGTCGGCATCACCCGTGTACATTTGTGTACGCGTGCGACCATGTATGGTAAGCGCCTCAATGCCACAATCCTGCAACTGCTCGGCCAGACTCACTATGATACGGTGGTCGTTGTCCCATCCGAGACGGGTTTTCACCGTCACGGGCAACTTCACGGCTTCCACCACCTGCCTCGTAATCTCCAGCATCAACGGAATGTTCTGCAACATGCCCGCACCTGCCCCCTTGCCAGCTACCCGCTTCACGGGACAACCGAAATTGATATCTAAAATGTCGGGATGGGCTGCCTCCACGATCTGAGCCGCCTCTACCATAGTAGGTACATCACGACCGTAAATCTGAATGGCTACCGGTCGCTCCGCCTCATTGATTCTTAGTTTCTGCATGGTTTTCCCCACTGAGCGTATCAGCGCATCGGCCGACACAAACTCAGAGTAAACCAAGTCGGCACCAAACTCCTTGCACAACAAGCGGAAGGCAGGATCAGTTACATCCTCCATTGGTGCAAGCACCACAGGACGTTCACCCAAGTCAATCTCGCGGATTCTCATACGTACTTTCGAATTTTGTCGCAAAGATACGATAATTCAATCAAATTCATTATCTTTGTCACCGACTAATAATTCCTACCACTATGAAGAATAGAGAAAGAAAAGCAGGTAAACGATTGAAAAAAAGCGAACTGGCTGACCAACTTGTCAGTTTGTTCCGTAATTGTCCCGATGACGCATTGTCATTCAAAGACATCGTACGCCGTCTGAGCCTCACCACACATCCCCTGAAAATGCTTTGCAGCGACATTCTCAGCGAAATGCTTGAGGACGAATTCATCACCCAGAACGAAAATGGCTTATTCAGCTATTGCGAGAAGCCGCTTGAACCACGCGACGAACATATCGGCGAACGGTTTGTAGGTACACTGAAAAAAGGAAAGTACCATGCTTTCCTGCTTACCAACAGCAAGGTGGTGCACGGAAAGATATTCCTGCCACAAAACAACATACTGCGAAACGCACATGATGGTGACAAGGCCATTGTGGAAATCCAGGAATGGCCCGTTCAAGCAAGTGCCCCTATTGGAAAAATGATAGAGGTACTGGGTGCACAGGGTGAGAACGAGGTGGAAATGCACGCCATACTTGCCGAATTCGGACTTCCCTACAAATACCCACAAAACGTGGAGAAAGCTGCCAACGAAATCCCAGCCAAGATAACCAAAGCCGACTACGCCGAACGGGAGGATTTTCGTGAGACCACCACTTTTACCATCGATCCGCGCGATGCCAAGGATTTCGATGACGCATTGTCAATCAAGCAGCTCAAACCTGGACTTTGGGAAATAGGCATACACATAGCCGATGTAACACACTATGTTGCAGAAGGATCCATCATCGATGAGGAAGCCCAAAACCGCGCCACATCGGTCTATTTGGTCGATAGAACCATCCCGATGCTGCCCGAACGACTGTGCAACATGCTTTGCTCGTTGCGACCCGATGAGGAGAAACTGGCATATTCCGTTATCGTCACCATGAACGATGATGCCGAAGTGCTCAGTTCACGCATCTGCCACACAGTCATCAAGAGCAACCGTCGTTTCACCTATGAGGAGGCGCAACAGATTATCGAAAGCTCGGAAGGCGACTACAAGGACGAGGTGCTCACCCTGAACCGTCTGGCTCAGATTCTGCGTCAACAACGGTTCAAGCAAGGTTCCATCGATTTTGACCGTGTGGAAGTTCGCTTCGAAATCGATAGCGAGGGGAAAACCATCAGCGTCTATTTCAAAGAGTCGAAGGAAGCCAACCAACTCATTGAAGAATTCATGTTGCTGGCAAACAAAACAGTGGCCGAATTCATTGGCAAGGTGCCCAAAGGGAAAAAGGCAAAGACCTTCCCTTATCGCGTCCACGACCTACCTGACCTCGAAAAACTCGAAAGCCTCAATGCCTTTGTGGCCCGTTTCGGCTATAAGGTACGCACTTCGGGCACACAAGGCGAAGTGTGCAAAAGTCTCAACAAGTTGCTCGATGATGTAAAGGACAAAAAAGAAAAGAATCTGGTCGAAATGGTCACGCTGAAAGCCATGCAAAAAGCCTATTATTCTACCCACAACATTGGCCATTACGGCTTGCAATTCGATTATTACACCCATTTCACCTCACCCATCCGCCGCTACCCTGACATGATGGTACACAGGCTGTTGTCGCATTACATCGGTGGTGGACGCTCCGCCTCATTGCCACACTACGAAGAGCTCTGCAAACACAGTTCCGACATGGAGCAACTTGCAGCCAATGCCGAAAGGGCTTCTGTGAAATACAAACAGGTGGAATTCATGACCGAACACTTAGGTGAAGAGTTCGAGGCTACCGTATCAGGCGTCACCGACTGGGGATTGTATGTCGAAGTAAACGATAACAAGTGCGAAGGACTCATACCAATCCGCACGCTTTCTCGACGAGGCGAATACGTGGAATTCGACGAGAAAAACTTCTGCCTGCGTGGATACAACGGAAAAATCCTTTACTCATTGGGCGACCCCATCCACGTGAAAGTGTCGGGCACTAACTTGGAAAAGCGCCAACTCAATTTTGTAATAGTTCACCCACAAAAAAATAATTTGTTATCATGAGAAAACTCTTTCTTTCATGCGCCTTGGCTCTGGCATCGGTCACCATGGCGCAAACCACCGATGTGGTGTATTTGTCTGGACATGGTTCCGATGATGTCGTGGAATGGGACTTTCTGTGTACAGGAGGTCGCCGAAGCAATGAATGGACAAAGATAAAGGTTCCTTCCTGCTGGGAAATGGAAGGATTCGGTACCTTCAACTATGGCCACGACAAGAACAAGGGCGATGAGTCCGGACTCTACAAAAAAACCTTTACCCTCAAGCCAGAGTGGAAAGGAAAACGCCTGTTCATCGTGTTCGACGGATCCATGACCGATACCGAAGTGAAGGTCAACGGCAAACTGGTTGGCGACATCCATCAGGGTTCATTCTACCGTTTCAAATATGAAATTACAAAATTCGTGAAACCCGGACAGGATAACCTGCTTGAGGTAAAGGTAAACAAAATGTCGGCCAATGAAACCGTGAACGAAGCTGAGCGCAAGTGCGACTTCTGGGTGTTCGGTGGTCTCTTCCGCCCTGTGTTCCTTGAAGCTGTTCCTTCCGATTTCATCGAATATACTGCCATCGATGCACGTCACGATGGCAAACTCCACGTTGATGTGTTCATGGACAAGAAATACAGCGGAGCCGAAGCAGAAGTAGAAATCCGTACACTTGATGGCAAGACCGTAGGTAGCATCTCGGGCACACAAGGCAAGGCCAAATCCTCCTGCATCACCGCCGAAGGCTCCATCGTCGGTGTGAAACCATGGTCGGCTGAACAACCCAACCTCTACACAGCTGTCATTACCGTAAAGAGAAACGGCCGCACACTCCATCAGGTCACCGACCGCATTGGTTTCCGTACCATTGAGGTAGTTCCTCACGATGGAATCTATGTAAACGGTGCGAAAATGCGCTTCCGTGGCGTTGACCGACATTCACACTACCCCACCACCGGCCGAACCACCAACCATCAGCTCAGTGTCAGCGATGTGAAGCTTATGCAGGAAATGAACATGAATGCCGTGCGCATGTCGCATTATCCACCCGACAAGCATTTCCTTGAAGTGTGCGACTCTCTTGGTATGTATGTCATCGACGAGCTATGTGCCTGGCAATACCCACCCTACGATACTCCTACCGGAACGAAACTTGTAGGCGAGATGCTCAAACGCGACCTCAACCGGCCATGTGTGGTCATCTGGTCGAACGGCAACGAAGGAGGCTTCAATTACGACCTCGACCCGTTGTTTCCACAATACGACCCGCAAAAGCGTGCTGTCATCCATCCTTTCGCGCTCAATGACCACATCAACACCAGCCACTATGTACCCTATGATGATGGTATTGCCACCATGTTTCATGGCCGCGACATCTTCATGCCTACCGAAAACATCCATGGGCTCTACGACGGTGGACATGGTGCTTCGCTCGACGATATGTGGCGACTCATGATGGGACATCCCCTCTCAGCGGGCATGTTCCTATGGGACTTCTGCGACCAAGCCACCATCCGTGCCGACAAGGGCGGATTCTTCGACACCGACAAAGATCATGGAGCCGATGGCATCGTAGGTCCCTTCCGTGAGAAAGAAGCCAGTTTCTACACCATCAAGGAGATATGGTCGCCCATCTATATAGAGCGTCAACTCATCACCCCACGTTGGGATGGCCGACTGAAGGTCGAGAACCGCTACGCATTCACCAACACGCGTCAATGTGTCTTCAGCTACAGCCTTGCCAAAGTGACATCGCTCACCTCACTCCGCACCGAGCAAAAAACCCTCACCGCTCCCGACATCGCCCCAGGCGAAGCAGGATGGCTCAATCTGCAACTACCCGCTGACTGGCAGTCGTATCAGTTCCTTTATGTCACTGTCACCGATCCACACGGCAAAGAGCTCTTCACTTGGAGTTTCGAACTGGGAACCCCCGACACCGTAGTCAAACAGTTACTTCCAGAATCAGTTGATGAAAAGGTTGTTAGCGGAACAGAAGGCGAAAGCTACACCCTTGCTGTTGCCGGACGCAAATTCGCGTTCAGCAAAGCCGATGGTAAGTTGCTATCAGTAGAGGTCAATGGCAAGACAGTGCCATTCAACAATGGTCCAGTGCTCATCAACGGCAACATGAAACTCGATACCGTCTATGCCGAAGGCAACAAAGTGATGGCAAGCTATGGCGCGCATCCTTATCGCTATTCCACCCAGTATCGCTACGTTTGGACCCTCCTTCCCTCTGGTGTGCTACAACTCGACTATGTGTATCGTCCATCAGACCGCTGCACCATGGCAGGAATCACCTTCGATTTCCCTGAGCAGCACATACAAGGTGCCACCCTCATTGCCAACGGTCCTTACCGCGTATATAAGAACCGCATGAAAGGCGGTGCAATGGGTATTTGGAACAAGAAGTATAACAACACTATCACGGGCGAAAGTTGGGACTACCCAGAGTTCAAGGGATACTATTCGTCGTTCTATGCCATGCAACTGCAATGCGACACCCCCTTCAAAGTGTATTGTGCCACACCCGATGTCACACTCCACCTATTCACACCAGAGGCACAGAAGCAGTATATGTCGTTCGACTCCAAGCAAAACAAAACACTGGTGGATTATCCATCGGGCAACATCTCGTTCATGAATGCCATACCAGCTGTAGGCACCAAGTTCAAGAATGCTACAGACTTCGGTCCACAGGCACAACTCAACCGCTACACAGGCCACGACGAATCCACACTTGTTCATGGCACACTCTACTTCGAATTCTGACATACACGGTAGGACTGTACAGTCCCATAACCCACAAACACTGCAGGAGGCTCTCTATTGCAGTGTTTGTGCTATAATACCTTTTCTATGTCAGACAAAAAAACAATTCCGCAAGTCAAGCCAGATTGAAATTTTCCAACCTCACCCATCGGAGTATACCTATGGTGGACTAACAACCTACAAAAATCCAAATCCGAGTCCATTTTCATTAAAAGTACATCAAACAATTAGCCACAGGATAATTTATCCGCAAAGATGAGAAGCCACAAAAAATTTGGGATTACGACATGTTTGTTGTAAATTTGCAACCGATTATTGACTATAAATCACTTATGTACTCATGGTGCTGAATTACATTTGGATAGCATTTTTCGTTGTTGCTTTTGCCGTAGCAACACTACGGCTTTTGGTGATGGGCGATATGGAGGTATTCCCACAAATCATGCAATCGACCTTCGACTCTTCCAAAACAGCTTTCGAAATTTCCTTAGGGCTGACAGGTGTACTCTCATTGTGGCTCGGCATTATGAAAATAGGGGAAAGAAGCGGAGTAGTGAACTGGTTCGCACACGTGATGAGTCCGTTGTTTTGCCGATTGTTTCCCGACATTCCAAAGGGTCATCCTGTAACAGGAAGTATATTCATGAATCTGTCAGCCAATATGTTAGGACTCGACAATGCCGCCACACCACTCGGATTGAAAGCCATGCAGGAACTACAGGAATTGAACACTGACAAGAAAACAGCCAGCAACCCGATGATCATGTTTTTGGTGCTCAACACCTCGGGGCTCACCATCATACCCATCAGCATCATGGTGTATCGGGCTCAGTTAGGTGCTACCATGCCTACAGATGTGTTCGTACCCATACTGCTCTCCACATTCTTCTCCACCTTAGCAGGCATTGTGGCAGTATCGGCATACCAACGCATCAACCTGCTGAACCGTACTATTGTTTTATTCTTGGGAGGTATCAGCGTAGTGGTAGCCGGCATCATCTACGGAATCATGTTACTCCCTAAGACTCAAATCAATAGTTATTCATCGGCTTTTGCCAACATCTTGTTGTTTACCATAATCATCTGTTTCATCATGGCTGGTATCAAGAAAAAAACGAACGTTTATGATGCGTTTGTGGAAGGAGCAAAAGAGGGATTCAATACCGCCATCCGCATCATTCCATACTTGGTGGCCATGCTAGTGGGTATTGGTGTGTTCCGTGCTTCGGGTTCCATGGACTACATCATAGATGGTGTCAAGACACTGGCTGAAGCCTGCAAATTGGACACAAACTTTGCGGCTGCCCTTCCTACAGCCTTAATGAAACCATTAAGCGGAAGCGGAGCGCGTGGAATGATGGTAGATGCGATGACCACGTTCGGAGCCGATTCATTCGTAGGAAGACTGGCTTGCATTTTTCAAGGTTCTACAGATACAACATTCTATATATTAGCTGTTTATTTCGGCAGCGTAGGAGTTATAAAAACAAGACATGCCGTGCCATGTGGACTCATAGCCGATAGTGCAGGCATCGTTGCATCCATATTTATTTGTTACTTATTCTTTGGATAAAATATGATTAGTTTTCAGACTGAAGGCGTAAAAATGCCCGACATTAAGAAAAGAGCAATCTCTACATGGGTCAAACAAGTAGCCAACTCGTACAATAAAAAACTAGGTGACATTGCCTACATTTTCTGTTCGGATGAGGAAATACTGAGGGTGAACCGTGAATATCTGAAACACGATTACTACACCGACATCATCACTTTCGACTATACTGAAAACAACACTATATCCGGCGATTTGTTTATCAGCTTAGATACCGTAAGAACCAACGCCGAACAATTTGCCCAACCTTACGAACATGAACTGCATCGAGTAATCATTCACGGGATACTGCATCTATGCGGCATCAACGACAAGGGACCTGGAGAAAGAGAAATAATGGAATTGGCTGAAAACAAAGCACTTGACTATCTAAAATAATGGAATTCAAATACGATGTCATCGTTATCGGTGCAGGTCATGCTGGCTGTGAAGCTGCAGCTGCTGCCGCCAACATGGGTTCAAAGACTTGTCTGATTACGATGGACATGAACAAAATCGGACAGATGAGCTGCAACCCAGCTGTAGGTGGCATTGCTAAGGGACAGATTGTAAGGGAAATTGACGCTTTAGGTGGTTTCATGGGAACAATAACCGACCGCACCGCTATACAATTCAGAATACTAAACCGCTCGAAAGGACCCGCCATGTGGAGTCCTCGTGCACAATGCGACAGGGGAAAATATATTTGGGCATGGCGTGAGGTACTGGAAAACACTCCGAACCTGCACATCTGGCAAGATACCGTAAAAGAATTACTCATTGAACATGATGAAGTACGAGGACTTGTAACATGCTGGGGAGTAACCTTCTATGCAAAATGCGTGATATTGACAGCTGGCACCTTCCTGAACGGACTGATGCACATAGGACGCAATATGCTAGCTGGTGGACGGACTGCCGAGCCTGCTTCGTATCACCTGACAGAGTCGATTACACGACACGGAATAGTGGCTGGACGCATGAAGACCGGAACACCTGTACGCATTGATGGACGGAGTGTTCACTTTGAGGACATGGACACACAAGACGGAGAGAACGATTTCCACCGCTTTTCGTTCATGAGCGAACCAAGGCGGCTGAAACAACTGCAATGCTGGACATGTTTCACCAATCCCGAAGTGCACGAAGTGTTGCGAAAAGGACTACCTGACTCTCCCCTATACAACGGACAGATACAAAGCATTGGACCGCGTTACTGCCCCAGCGTAGAAACAAAAATCGTGACCTTCCCTGCTAAAGAACAACACCAACTATTCTTGGAACCAGAGGGAGAAACCACACGCGAACTCTATCTGAACGGATTTTCTTCATCGTTGCCCATCGACATCCAGATTGAGGCTATGAAAAAAATACCTGCCTTGCGTGATATAATCATCTATCGACCCGGCTATGCCATAGAATACGACTACTTTGATCCAACACAGCTAACACACACATTAGAATCAAAAATCGTGCGCAATTTATTCTTCGCAGGACAGGTAAATGGCACTACTGGCTACGAGGAAGCAGCCGGACAAGGAATCGTTGCAGGCATTAATGCACACATCAACTGTCATGGTGGAAAACCATTCGTATTGCATCGTGATGAAGCATATATCGGCGTATTAATCGATGACCTGGTGACAAAAGGTGTCGATGAACCCTATCGGATGTTTACTTCACGCGCTGAATACCGAATACTGCTGCGACAAGACGATGCAGACATGCGACTAACTGAAATCTCGTACAATGCAGGACTTGCCAGCCGTGAACGAATGAAAGTACTGAACGAAAAACGTGAAAAAATCAACCAAATCATTGATTTCACCAACAACTTCTCAATTAAGCCCGCACTCATCAATAACAAACTGGAACAAATGGGGACTACCATCCTCACTCATGGCTGTAAGCTCTTCGATCTCATCGTTCGTCCACAGATAACCATTGAAAACATTGCACAACACATCAAGCCTTTCAATGAACTGATTAACTCGATTGAAACACGAAAAGATGAAATCATCGAGGCCGCAGAGATACAGATAAAGTACCAAGGCTACATTGAGAGAGAGCGTCAAATTGCAGAAAAAATACACAGATTGGAGGCCATCAAGATAAAAGGGAAATTCGACTATGCATCGTTACAATCCCTTTCAACCGAAGCGAGGCAAAAACTCATTAAAATAAATCCAGAAACACTGGCACAAGCAAGCCGTATTCCAGGTGTGTCACCAAGTGACATCAATGTGCTTTTAGTCCTTTTAAAAAGATGATTGTTTCACGTGAAACATTTGTAAATTTGTATGGCAGACACTAATGATGTAAAAGAGCACCTAAAAGGTATCGTGCAAAACCTACCAAGCTGTCCGGGGTGTTACCAATACCTCAATGAGAAAGGTACCATCATATACGTAGGGAAAGCGAAGAACCTGAAGAACCGTGTATCATCGTATTTCCTCAAAGAGGTGCCAAACAACAAGACAAGGATGCTGGTAAGCAAAATCAGAGACATCAAATACATTGTAGTAAAAACTGAAACCGATGCACTTCTACTCGAAAACAACCTCATCAAAAGATATAAACCACACTACAATGTATTACTGAAGGATGACAAGACCTATCCCTCTATCTGCATCACCAACGAATATTTTCCTAGAATAATCAAGACACGAAAAATCATCAAAGGTGCAGGAACATACTTCGGACCTTATAGCCACATCCAAAATCTGTATGCTGTACTCGATTTGATTAATAAGCTCTACGAGATACGGACATGCAAGTTGTCATTGACCAAAGACAATATTGAGAAGAAGAAATTCAAAGCTTGTTTAGAGTATCACATTCACAAATGCAAGGCTCCATGTATTGGCAACCAGACAAGAGAACAATACATGAAGGACATTGATGAAATAAAAAGCATTCTGACAGGAAACGTGAAAAACGTGAGTCAACTGCTATATGACGAGATGACAACACTGGCAGAAGAAATGAGATTTGAGGAGGCACAAAGAATAAAGGAAAAATTCGAGCTGGTAGAAAACTATCGATCGAAAAGTGAGGTGGTCAATGCAAGCATCCACAACGTAGATGTGTTCAGCATAGAAACCAATGATGATGTGGCCTACATCAACTACCTACACATTACGAAGGGTAGCATCAACCAAGCGTTTACTTTCGAATACAAAAAGAAACTGAACGAAACGGAAGAGGAACTTTTGGAATTGGGAATCGTGGAAATGAGAGAACGCTACAAAAGCAACTCGAAAGAAATCATCGTACCTTTCGCAATCCATTTGGAAATGGATGACGTCTGTTTCACCGTTCCACAACGAGGAGAGAAAAAGCACCTGCTGGAACTTTCGATTATGAATGTGAAGCAATACAAAGTAGATAGATTGAAACAAGCCGACAAGCTGAATCCAGAACAGAAGAAGACCAGAATACTGAAAGAGATACAAGAAACACTACACTTGGAAAAGATTCCAGCACACATAGAATGTTTCGACAACTCAAACATCTCGGGAAGTGATGCCGTGGCAGCCTGCGTAGTGTTCAAGATGGGCAAACCAAGCAAACAAGACTACAGAAAATTCCATATCAAGACCGTAGTAGGTCCTGACGATTACGCCTCGATGAAAGAAGTAGTGCGAAGACGATACACCCGACTGACGGAAGAAAACACTCCCCTACCCGACCTCATCATTACCGATGGTGGAAAAGGACAAATGGAAGTGGTGAGACAAGTGATAGAAGATGAGCTGCAACTACACATTCCTATTGCAGGACTTGCCAAGGACAATCGACACCACACCTCAGAACTGCTGTTCGGATTCCCAATCCAAACAATCGGTGTAAAACAGAACACCGCAGTATTTCACCTCTTAGAAAACATCCAAGATGAAGTACACCGATTTGCCATCACATTCCACCGTGACAAACGAAGCAAATCGCAAATCAAGTCAGCACTCGATGATATACCAGGCATCGGTGTGAGGAGAAAACAAGAATTACTGAAAACATTCAAGACGATCACAAAAATCAAAATGGCGAGTTTGGAGGAACTGACAAAAGTAGTGGGCGAAAGCGTAGCCAGAAACATCAAGGAAAAATTGAAATAAACCATGAGGATAGTCATACAAAGAGTTAAAATGGCATCAGTACACATCAATGGACAAGTAAAATCAAGAATAGGAAAAGGTTTACTGATTTTAGTAGGAATAGAAGACGCTGATACGAAAGATGATGCCGACTGGCTTTGTAGAAAAGCTGCCGGACTAAGGATTTTCGATGATGAGAATGGCGTAATGAATAAATCAGTGACCGACATTGACGGAGAGGTAATCGTAGTGAGCCAGTTCACACTGTTTGCCTCCTACAAAAAAGGAAACCGCCCATCGTATATCAGGGCAGGTAAGCACGAGACTGCAATGCCACTGTACGAGTATTTCTGCAATGAGATGAGTATAGCCATCGGCCGGCAAGTGGGTACTGGCGAATTTGGAGCTGACATGCAAATAGAACTGATCAATGATGGTCCCGTGACTATTTGTATGGATAGCAAGAACAAAGAATAAACATATAAAAAAGATGAATATGGAACATGATCATGATTGTTGTTGTGGACACGACCACAACCACGAAGAAGAAGTGATGCATTATAAATATGCAGAAGCTTTGGCGAAATACGTTACGCATATCCACGACGATGAGGTGGAAAAATCGGTGAAATCATTGTTAAACAATCATTTAAGAGAAAACGATAACAAGGAAGTAAAGAAAAAACTGCTCAATTGTATTGATTTGACAACACTGAAAGTGACCGACTCGGAAGACAGTGTGATGAACTTCACACAAAAGGTAAACGAGTTTGAAAACGCATATCCTGACCTGAACAACGTAGCTGCCATTTGCGTATATCCAAACATGGCTGAAATAGTGAAGGACACATTGGAAGCAGATAACGTGAAAATTGCTTGTGTATCAGGTGGTTTCCCATCATCACAAACATTCATGGAAGTGAAGGTAGCCGAAACAGCATTAGCCATTCACAGCGGCGCCGATGAAATTGATATCGTACTGTCAGTGGGCAAATTTCTGGTGGGCGACTATGAAGGAATGTGTGATGAGGTTGAAGAGATAAAAGACACTTGCAGCGAACATCAATTGAAAGTGATACTGGAAACTGGTGCCCTACAAACAGCCTCCAACATCAAAAAAGCGGCTATTCTCGCCATGTATGCAGGTGCTGACTTCATCAAAACATCAACAGGAAAAGAACACATTTCGGCAACTCCAGAAGCTGCATACGTTATGTGTAGAGCCATCAGGGAATACTATACAGAAACCGGACGAAAAGTAGGATTCAAAGCTGCAGGAGGCATCAATACCGTAGAAGATGCCATAAAATACTATACAATAGCAAAACAAATACTTGGCAATGAGTGGCTTAACAATAATTTATTCAGAATAGGGACAAGTCGATTGGCCAATGTATTACTATCGGACATCATAGGAAAAGAAGTGAAATTCTTCTGAAAATTAAAGGTGTATGTCTCGTTACATACACCTTTAAATATCTCTTTGAATGACAAAATCAACATACGCAATCAGACCATCACGGATGTCGAAGGGAATACTATGAGGCAACAACGAAATGGCCTGATTACGCAGGTCGTTCATCACACAGGTTGCATAGGCAACTCCCCCACCCTCTTTTACCATCTCAACAAAATCAGTAACTTCGGAATATGAGGCATCGAGAGAACGAATGCGTTTTGCAGTAGATTGATACTCCGGATGTTGCCTGATGAAATACAATGCAGGAAGTGTCAATTTACCCTCTTTCATATCACTACCTGTAGGCTTTCCAATGTTTGAATCAGCATTGAAATCAAAAATATCATCCTTGATTTGGAAAATGGTACCCACGATTTCGCCAAAATTCTGCGCAATTTCCTGCAAATCAGGTGAAGCACCGGCCGACAGAGCACCAACCAAGGCAGCAGTGGAAAACAATGAAGCCGTCTTCTTACGGATGACACTATAATAAAGCTCATACGAAAAATCATCGAGTTGTGTATCAGCCAACTGTTCCAATTCACCTGTAGCCAATAACTGACCAAGCACCGAAATGGAATGAACCATGTGAATGTTATTGGTTTCTGACGCATGTTTCAAGCTAAGAGCCAGCAGATAATCGCCCACCAATACAGCTACCTGATTGCTAAACAATGAATTGACAGATTTCTGTCCCCTACGCATATCACTTTCATCCACTATATCGTCATGCACAAGGCTGGAGGTGTGAAGTAATTCAAGCGAAACGGCTGCATGAAAAGCCGACTGGCTGACTGCACCAAAAGCCTTGGCAAACAACAAAGTCAAAATAGGACGCATCAACTTACCATTACGCTGATGAATATGCTGGAGAGCTAGTGTCAAAATGGATTGAGAAGATTGAAAACAGTCGTTAAACAACAACTTAAAATCCTCAAACTCAGCACTAATGGGTGCAATTATATGTTGATATGACTCGTTCATATAGTTTATGGTGACAAAATTACAAAATAAAAGGCGGATAATCATATAAATTTACTAATTTTACATGGTTAATAAATAAGAAAGATGGAGAAACTATTTTTGCTCGATGCTTACGCTCTGATATATAGGGCATACTATGCTTTCATTCGTAGTCCGCGAATCAATTCAAAGGGAATGAATACATCGCCCATACTGGGTTTTGTAAATACGTTGGAATACATCCTGAAGAAAGAGAAACCAACACACATAGGAGTTGCCTTTGATCCTTCCGGCCCAACATTCAGACATCAAATGTATCAGGAGTACAAGGCACAACGAGAGAAAACACCTGAAGACATCAGAAAATCCGTTCCCATTATCAAGGAGATTATCAAAGCATACAACATTCCCATCTTGGAAGTAGCTGGCTTTGAGGCAGATGACGTGATAGGCACATTGGCCACAAAGGCAAGCGAGCAAGGAATCACAACCTTCATGGTGACACCAGACAAAGACTATGGACAATTGGTCAGAGAGAATGTCTTCATGTTTCGACCTCGTTCGGGTGAAAAGGAGTTTGAAATAATGGGCATCGAAGAAATCAAGGCAAAATTCAATATCAACAATACAATGCAAGTCATCGACATACTGGGACTGATGGGCGATAAAGCCGACAATATCCCAGGATGTCCGGGTGTAGGAGAAACAATCGCACCCAAACTGATCAAAGAATTTGGCAGCATAGAAAACCTGCTTGAAAACACCGACAAACTGAAAGGAGCATTAAAAGCAAAAATAGAAGACAACAAGGGAAAAATAAGATTTTCGAAACTGCTTGCAACAATCCGAACAGATGTGGAGATAGAACTCGACATGGAAAAATTGAAAAAGGAAATGCCCAACGAGAAAAAATTGAGGGAGATTTTTGAAGAGTTGGAATTTCGAACATTGACCGAACGAATTTTCAAAACCTCTCCTACCCTGCCCAATTCACAAAGCAACGACTTATTCATCCAAGAAAATTCGAAGCAACAGAAAAAAGTCAATTTGATGGGCGATTTGTTTGCGTCAGATGCAAACGGATGCACAGAAATGGAAAAATACACAAATCTCACACGCTTACATGACACTAAACATTCATATTATCTGATTGATAATCTTGAAGATGCAGATAAATTATATAGATTATTAATTACAAAACAATTCGTCAGTTTAGACACAGAAACCACAAGTACAAACGCATTGAGCGCCGAACTGGTAGGTTTGAGCTTTTCGTTTGAAAAAAATCATGCATATTATGTGGCAATACCTGAAAAGCGAGACGAAGCATTAAAAATTGTTAATCTCTTCAAGCCATTTTATGAAAACACAAAAATTGTTAAAATTGGTCAAAATATAAAATACGAGATTCAAGTGCTGGCCAATTACGACATCGAAGTTGATGGACCAGTATTCGACACAATGATTGCACACTACTTGTTGCAACCCGAACTCCAACACAACATGGACTACTTGGCCGAAGTATATCTAAACTACAAAACTATTCATATAGAAGAGTTGATAGGTGAAAAGGGGAAAGGCCAGAAAAACATGCGTTCTCTCCTACCCGAGCAAGTTTATGAATACGCATGCGAAGATGCCGATATAACTTGGCAACTCTACGAAAAACTGAAAACGGAAATAGAAAAAGAAAAACTTACCAAACTTTGCTACGAAATAGAAATGCCACTCGTGAAAGTATTGGCCGAGATGGAAAGAACTGGAGTACGAGTCGATACGAAAGCACTACAGGAAACTTCGCGACAATATACCGAAAGAATGAAGGAAATAGAGAAAGAAATTTACATATTAGCTGGAATGGATTTCAACATTTCATCGCCCAAACAAGTAGGAGAAATATTGTTCGAAAGATTGAAAATTGCAGACAAACCAAAGAAAACGAAAACCGGACAGTACGTCACCAGTGAAGAAGTACTTGAAGACCTGAGACATAAACACCCTATAGTAGAAAAGATTTTAGAACACAGGGGGTTAAAGAAACTGATAAACACTTATTTGGATGCACTGCCCACTCTGATAAATCCGAAAACAGGAAAAATACATACATCGTTCAACCAAGCAATAACCGCGACAGGACGACTCAGTTCGAGTAATCCGAATTTACAAAACATACCCATAAGGAATGAGGAAGGGAAGGAAATCAGAAAGGCGTTCATACCCGACAACGGCGAAGAATTTTTCTCAGCCGACTACTCACAAATAGAACTCCGCATCATGGCACATCTGAGTCAGGATGCCAACATGGTGGAAGCATTCCATGAAGGAAATGACATTCACGCAGCAACTGCAGCCAAAGTATATAAGATAAACATCCATGAAGTAACACGCGAACAGCGAAGCAAGGCAAAAACGGCCAATTTCGGCATTATATATGGCATATCGGTATTCGGACTTGCCGAACGTATGAACGTGTCAAGGAGCGAAGCAAAAGAGCTCATAGAGGGTTATTTCAACACCTATCCACGCATCAAGGAATACATGAACGAAAGCATTGAGCTGGCCAGACAAAAAGGATATATAGAAACACTGTTCGGACGAAAGCGCTATCTGCCCGACATCCATTCGCACAACGCCGTAGTGCGTGGCTATGCTGAGCGAAACGCCATCAACGCTCCCATCCAAGGAAGTGCAGCCGACATCATCAAAATTGCCATGGTAAGCATTTGGAAAAGATTCAAGGAGGAACAAATACAATCAAAGATGATACTACAGGTACACGATGAATTGAATTTCAGCGTATTGCCAAGCGAAAAGGAAGAAGTGGAAAGAATAGTGACAGAAGAAATGGAACATGCCTATGCCATGAGTGTGCCACTGAAAGCCGATGCAGGGTGGGGGAGGAACTGGTTGGAAGCTCACTAGCAAGCAAACAGAAAGCATACCCGAAAAAAGCAGTCAGGTATTCTTTTCTGACTGCTTTGTCATTGTCAGGCTACGAAGCCTGCGAGGGCGACCAGACACTCACAATCTGACACACAGACGTGCCGTCAGACAATTTCGTGATGGGTGTCAGGAAACGACCATTGTCCAAACTTTGAAGGTTAAATTCTATCTCTTCACCAAGAAAACTCTGCTGGACAAATTTCACATGAATCTGACGAAGTGCATGACCACGTACAAAACCAAAAGTAGCCATGGAAAGAGCCAACCTTACGTAAACCTGATTATTCATGTGCCCATTGAAATCAGTATCCACGGTAGTGACCGTATGCCGAAACGACTTTTCTGCCTGAGTGAGACGCTGGAAAAGAAAGCGTGTATGGCGCACACGATGAGCATCATCATATAGACAGAGCAGATCCGGTACCGCAAAACAAGAGACAGGTTTGCGCGTAGTGACATCCGAAAGAACCCATACGCTTGTGCCCGAAGCAAACTGCAAACCCTGGACAGTTGACATGTTGAAATCGACATAAGCCTTATACGTGGACAACTCACTGACCGACACTTCCACCCTGATAATGTCCGACCATCGTGGCATCAAATCCGACAGATGCGCATGGAACTCGGTGATCATCCAGAACATATTCCTTTCATACACATCAAGCGGACCTATTTTTCCAGCCGCAAGATGTCGTGAAATAGTATCCTCGAAGTAGGAAATAAGCGCATTGATTGAAAAATTGTATTGCGAATCAATGTCCATGAGATTAACGGAATAAGTATTGATAAATGATTTCATAGAAGAAAAGGTTGTCACATCGCCATCGCAAACCAACAAATTGTGATGGCGATGTGCAGGGAATGAAGAATGAACGTTAGAAATCAATTTGTAGACCAATGCCATAAGTCATATTCTTGCGTGTAAACTCATCACACAGGTCATTGTTTGTCAAGATAGTACTTGTCTTTTTCACTGTGTCGTAATAAGAATACATACAACCGGCACTCAATTTCAGCTTTGGAGCAACCCTATACGAAGCACCCACACCTACACTCGAACAGTTGCAACAGTAATTCATGTCGGAATAATGTTGGTCGTCAAGTTCGAACAACGACCGCTGGAAAGAAGTAGAAAGCTGTAAACGAGGGTTCACATCAAATTCAAAACCTGCCAAATATTCGTTTTCACCATGTGAAATGACACAGGTAAAAGAGTTGTCGGCATGATGGTCGTAGAAATGGTGATATTCAAGAGTAGCCTTGAACCAATCTATCTGTTTGCTGGCTGCCACTGTCAGCAAGGCAGGCAATTCCGCATACTCATGTTCGCCATCAGGAAACAATCCCATAATAGACTCCTTGGTAGAATTTTTTACCTTCAATGCCTGCTTCACCTCGTATTTCACACTACCTGCCCAACCGTCCTTCTGAAAGGCCAACGCAAACACCGGACTGACGCAAAAACCTTTCTGACGGGCATCGAGTGACATGTCATCCATGACAGTGTGAGGGGTGACACCATCGGGGTAAATGCTCACATCGTTGAGATGACCCACAAAATGATAGGTTCCGTAGGTAAAGCGTAGCTGAGCCGCGACCGACAGATAATCGGACAAACGATAAGCGGCACCCAACTGGAAAGCACCTATGATGGAAGTGGCTTTGAGATACATGTCCAAAGAATAAGGCACCTTGGAAAAACCCTTGGCCGCCAATGAGGAAGCAATGGTTGATTCGAACGACGACAAGCCATCGGCATACTCCACACTGCCGCCGCCACCACCAAAGGCAAACGACGACATCAGCGACAAACGGTCCTTCTTATAGACCAAGTGAAAGCTTGGCACAAAAGGAGCGTAGGTCTTGCCCACAAACTGACGATGGGATGTTCCGTTCCCATTTTTGTTGTTTGCAAACAAATCGAACGTAGAATCATTGATACGCCGTTGGATGCTTTGC
This sequence comes from Bacteroides sp. UBA1773, assembly GCA_002315285.1. Taxonomy (GTDB): domain Bacteria; phylum Bacteroidota; class Bacteroidia; order Bacteroidales; family Bacteroidaceae; genus DCGR01. The sequence goes on from DCGR01000045.1 coordinate 36,251, forward strand.
TGCCAATTCAGACCCAAGTGCCATCCATCAGTCATAAACACAGTGCCAGCAGGATTGTAATACACTGCATCGCAATCGAGTGTAGTGCCACGAGCAAACTGACCCAAAAAAGCTGCACTCTGATTCGTGTTGGTAAGCAAACCACCAGCACTGGCCAACAAGGGAAAAATCATGTAAAAAAAAACCAAAACAAACTTTTTCATATTCTATTCTATTTTATTATTACTAACTGAAAATCTTTAAAGAAAAAATCCTATCACTTATACATACAACGCTTTATCGAATGTTTCGGCGTATGTACGAAACCATCTCTGACAATTTCTATCTTCGAAATACGACAGTACGAAGGAAGAACTGAATTGATGTCGGCAAGCAATTTTTTGAGAATAACCTTCACGTCAATCGTTTGCAACTTGTCGTGTTGTAGCGCCACCAGTGCCACCAGCGAATTGTTACGCTCCAGCACCAGCGATTCAGACACAATGGGAATATCGTTTATCCTACTTTCAATCTCCTCTGGATAGATGTTTTGTCCATTCGAAGTAAGAATCATACATTTGCTTCTGCCTTTGATGAAGATGTTCCCATGTTTGTCAATGACACCCAAATCACCTGTCCTGAACCATCCATCATCTGTAAACGAAGCCCGAGTGGCAACCTCGTTCCTGTAGTAACCAAGCATCACATGGTCGCCCTTCACCTGAAGTTCACCAACCACCTTGCAAGGATTTGCGGAATCAACACGAATCTGCATACCATCGACCACCTTGCCACACGAACCGAAAACGAACCTGGAAGCATGTTCGAAACCAATCAACGGACCACATTCCGTCATGCCATAACCCACTGTGTAGGGGATGCGAAGTTTCCTGAGAACCTTCTCTACATCAGCATTCAGCGCAGCACCACCCAACGGAATAGCACTCACACGTCCTCCAAAGGCGCTCATCACACTTTCATGAATCCTATGATATATGATGCGATTGACCAGAGGAATGTGCGTAAGCAGCCTTATCACAGGCTTGTGGAGCACAGGTATCACCTTGTTCTTCACAATCTTCTCCAACACCAAAGGGACAGTGATGAGAATGAAAGGGCGGATGTCGGCAATTGCTTTCATCAAGACAGATGGCGAAGGAATTTGGGTAAGGAAATACACATTGGCACCACCCAGAAAAGCATACAGGAACTCTATCGTCAAACCATACATGTGGGCCAACGGCAGCATACTGATGGATTGGTCGCCAAGACAGACAGGAATGTTCTGATGACTATAACAGATGTTCGATGAAATGCTCCGTGCCGAAAGCATGATGCCCTTGGGTTCGCCCGTAGTACCCGATGTGTAATTGATCACTACCAGTTCATCCAAATCGTCACAAGCATAATGGATCATTTCAGGTGCCAAACCGGTTGGGAAAGCCAGGCAATACGCATCATCCAAACTATCGAACGCACGCCGCACATCCTTGTTTGCCGCATACATGCACGTAAAATCATCCACGTCGATCACCGCCTTCACCAGTGGCAACTGTTCCTCGCGCATTTCATTCCAATGCTGTTTGTCGGTAAACAGCAACACACTTTCCGAATGGTTCACCAAATGTCGGATGTTGTCGGCAGTAAAATCTGCAAGAATAGGAACTGCAACTGCATGATATGTAGCAGAAGCAAGGAAAGCCGTAGCCCACTGCGCCGAATTCCTGGCCGCAATGGCTATCTTATCACCTCTATGAATGCCTATCTGCCCAAACAAAACATGAAACCTTGCCATTTCAGCAGCTACATCCGCATGTGTGAAACTCTCACCACGGTAGTTGCTCAAAGCAGCATTATGCCATAGTTTCCTTGTCACATCCTCTAAAATACACAAAAAATGTCTCATACCCAATGTTCATTAAAAAGTCGTTATTTTGTTTTGACGCTGCAAAAATGAACATTAATTTCCTGCATGCAAAATAAAAGGGACATAGGCACCTCAGAGGGGTCAGAAACGCCTATTTAGGGGTGAAATTCACCATTTAGGGGTGAAATTCCAGTCAGTCGATGTTGCTTTTATTCATCAACCACTGCGAAATGCTGTCAGAATATGTCTTCGAAATAGGGATTTTAGGTACACCTTCTATACCCAATTCAACGAAAATTCCCTCTTTTTCACGACGAAGCAATTTCACATGATCGAGGTTCACCATAAACGAACGATGACAACGCTTCACGTTTGTATCCTCCAGATACTGGCTTATCCGCTTCAGATTGTTCCTGATCATGGTCTGCTTGGGAACGTTGTTGTTCATGTACCACACCGTCACATAATTGTCTGATGAGATAAGCATCAACAAGTTTTCCCTACGAATGGAAAGCTGCATCTTGTCCCTTTCGTCAAAAAGCTGTATGTAAGCCTTTTGCAAAATCGTTTCCTCATTGTTCAAACGGTTCCTGATAACCTTCAACTGGTGTGCTTTCTCTTGCCAGATGAAGTAAACATAACTCATGATGTAAGGAATGAGCAGAATACGTACTACCTTGAAAAACACCGTTTCGTAAATGATGAAGAAAGGCTTTTCATTCATGAATGACGAAATGGCCGAATAAACAGCCGTCATGACCAGAATTTCAGCCACTATCCATAGAATGTACGAATTGTAGGTAAGCGTGTTCTTATTTGAGTAAAACTTCATGAGCCAACGGCTCAATGCCGCCACAGCCATGCCTATCACCACCATCACACACACCAGGATGTGCCAGCTTGTGTCGGGCGAAAAAGGCAGATTGAATATGTTCCTTTCCTCTATCAGTGCAAAATCCATGGGGTGATACATGAAAATGAATGCCATACAGAACAATGGAACAAACAACACCATGATTACCTGATTCGACTTCCTGTATATGTAGTGCGGTATAGCTTTCATCAAAATACTTTTTACTTTTGGGCAAAGATAAAAATTATTATCCTTATCTTTGCATTCTGAAAAGAAAAATTAATAGATAACATTCTTAAATATGGCACTTCAATGTGGTATCGTAGGACTTCCAAACGTAGGGAAGTCAACTCTTTTTAACTGTTTGTCAAATGCAAAGGCTCAAGCCGCAAATTTTCCTTTTTGTACCATCGAACCTAATGTAGGTGTCATAACCGTTCCCGACGAGCGTCTAAACAAACTTGCCGAACTCGTACATCCAGGTCGCATTGTTCCTACCACAGTGGAAATAGTCGATATTGCAGGACTTGTGAAAGGTGCCAGCAAGGGTGAAGGCCTTGGCAACAAATTCCTCGCCAACATCCGAGAAACCGACGCCATCCTGCATGTGCTGCGTTGCTTCGACGACGATAACGTGACACACGTCGATGGAAGCATCAATCCCGTACGCGACAAGGAAATCATCGACACAGAACTCCAGCTCAAAGACCTTGAAACCGTTGAAAACCGCATACAGAAAGTGCAGAAACAAGCACAGACAGGCGACAAGACCGCCCGGCAAACCTACGAAGTGCTCGTCAAATTCCAGAATGCACTCCAACAAGGCAAGTCCGCCAGAACAGTCTCTTTCGACACCAAAGACGAACAAAAGATTGCCCACGACCTTTTCCTGCTTACCTACAAACCCGTCATGTATATCTGCAATGTGGATGAAGGAAGCGCTGTCACAGGTAATCATTACGTAGAACAGGTGAGAGACACCGTAAAGGATGAACACGCCGAAATACTGGTAGTAGCTGCCAAGACAGAGGCCGACATCGCCGAACTCGAAACCTACGACGACCGACAGATGTTCCTGCAGGAAATAGGAATGGAAGAATCGGGTGTGAACCGACTCATCAAGATGGCATACAAGCTGCTCGACCTCGAGACATTCATCACCGCAGGCGAAATGGAAGTGAAGGCATGGACCTACATCAAGGGATGGAAAGCCCCACAGTGTGCCGGAGTGATCCACACCGACTTCGAAAAGGGCTTCATACGTGCCGAAGTCATCAAATACCACGACTACATCAACTATGGCTCCGAAGCAGCCGTGAAAGAAGCAGGAAAGATGGGAGTGGAAGGTAAGGACTATGTGGTGCAAGATGGCGACATCATGCACTTCCGTTTTAATGTGTAAGGAAATAATCATGAAACTCGTATTTGCATCAAACAACCCACACAAACTGGGCGAAATCAGAGCCATGCTGGGCAATGACTACGAAATTCTCAGCCTACACGACATCGACTGTCATGCCGACATACCCGAAACAGCCGACACGCTCGAAGGTAATGCCCACCAAAAGGCAACATACATCTACGAACGCTATCACTGCGACTGCTTTGCCGATGACACAGGTCTCGAAGTAGAAGCGCTCAATGGCCATCCTGGCGTCTATACCGCACGCTATGCTGGTCCGCAATGCACACCCGAAGACAACATCGTAAAACTCCTTCACGAGATGCAAGGAAAAGAAAATCGTAATGCTGTTTTCAAGACCGCTGTTTGCCTTATCCTGCAAGGAAAGGAATATCTGTTCAATGGCATAGTAAAAGGCCGCATAACCGAAAAAAAACAAGGAACCGATGGCTTTGGCTACGACCCCGTGTTTGCGCCCGACGAAACGGGTTGTACGTTTGCCGAAATGGGGGTAGTGGAGAAAAACAAAATCAGCCACCGTGCACGTGCCATTCAGCAACTGAAGGATTATCTTTGTTCCCTACAACCTGAAACTATCAACGCATAATATTTATTATTTTTTTGTTTTCATGATAAAAACTTTATGATGATGATAATAGGTTGTTGAAAGAGTTGAAAACTTTTTCAGCTACTTTTTTTTTGTGAAGTTATGAAATGTAGAAACGAAGTTGTCAGTAAACTATGAACAAATCAATTTTTTGATACTGTGCAATTTGAGCAACATATCAACTACTGGTTGAAAACTTGTTTGGTTGAACGTTTTTTCTCTTGTTCATGGTTGATAAGTAGGGGTGGAAGCGTTGAAGGAAAAATGAGAAAATGTGAATAGGAAAATAGGATAGGAAAAATAAAAGTTTATGTGTATCAACAATGTTCACAAATTATTCACAAGTTATGAACAGGTTATCGACAATTGTTGAAAACATGTAGCACGAAAGGAAAACGAAGAATGCGGAAGTTGAAAGTTACGGAAATGAACAGGCTCTCGGTCGATGACTACAAAAAGTCCGAGAAGACGCCTTTGGTGGTGGTGCTCGACGATGTGCGTAGTCTGCACAACGTTGGAGCGGTGTTTCGCACTGCCGATGCCTTTTTGGTAAGTCATATCCATCTGTGTGGAATAACCGCTCGACCGCCACAACCCGAAATCCACAAGACGGCTCTTGGTGCTGAGGACTCTGTCGATTGGAGTTACTCCTCGTCGGCACTCGAAGTGGTAGATGCTCTGCATCGGCAGGGCTACAAGGTGTATGCAGTGGAGCAGGCCGAAGGAAGCACCATGCTTCACGATATGCTGTTATCCGCAGGCCAGCGGTTTGCTGTGGTCATGGGCAACGAAGTGAAAGGGGTGGACCAGGCAGTGGTCGATGCCTGTGATGGTTGCATTGAAATACCACAATGGGGCACCAAACATTCGCTCAATGTGTCGGTGGCTACTGGCATAGTGCTTTGGGAGTTTGCCAAACGCTTGCACGGAATGCAAAAACCGTAATGTCATATAAAATAAAAATGAAGAAAAGTTCAGGAATATCAAAAATAGGGTTGGTTTTGTCAAGTGTATTGTTTTTAATGGCTTTCCCGCCATCCGCCCATGCGCAATCATCAGAAATCAAGGGTACTGCCGAAAAAGCCATTACCCAGCTTATAGGTTCCGATTCGTCGCTCAAACGAGTCCTTAAACTCAATTCATTGGCATTTGTAGGTATTGTGAATCCTGCCATGGAGTTCAAGCTCAACGAAAAACTCACCCTTCAGGGCGAGGTGCTGATGTCGTTTTATTTCAAGGAATTTCTTGGATCAGGAAAACCCTTTGCTGCCGGATTGGTGTTTTGTGAGGGACGCTATTATCCACGCCGTGCCATGTCGGGATTTTTTTTCGGACCTGTTGTAGGCGGTGGCGCATATAAGTTGAACAAAGGCATCTATCCGTTGTATAAGGATCAGTATAAAGGCGACTCATATCAGCAGGGGTGGAACATGATGCTGGGACTCTCTGTTGGCTATCAGTTTTCTTTTTCCGAGAGATGGGGACTTGAATTGTGTTGGGGAGGAGGCTATCAGCATTCGTGGTATCGTGGTTACAAGCGTAAGAAAAAAGATGAACCATATCACATGTACGTTGATTGGAACAAGGATGCTGAGTTTCTCCCGTTTTTCAAGGGAGGCGTGATGGTGACCTATAAGTTTTAAGTGCAAAAGTGCAATGAATTTTATTCCCGAGGGCTATGTTTTGAAAATTTATGCACTTCCTAATAAAAACGTAACGGTTCCATTTACCCTAAACTACTTGCTTCGTTTTAAAAATATACTGGGTTCGTTTCAAAATTTCTCTTACTCCTTTTTACGTGAATTTGCAAATAATTACATTATTCAAGTTTCGCAAGTGATAA